>CALGZD010000225.1 GCA_937934635.1 uncultured Deinococcales bacterium | reverse complement strand
GATAGATTTATGGTACGGCTACAGGAAAACTATCTACAATATTTTGAAGACTTAACCTGTACTGTTCTTCGGGAATTCGGCTGTTATCATAAGGTCCAATAAATAGTTTGGTAACACCATTTGAGTTGCTATCGTAGACCTGATACCCCAATTGCTGTAATTTGAATACCAGTTGACCTGCTAAATCTAAGCGTGAAAATGCACCCACTTGTAAGTAGCTACTACCTGGCGTTTGCCCTGTTGATGTTGAGCCACCACTATTTTGTAGGTTGTTCAGCTGCGTTGCCATAGCATTGTGCGAGCTTTCTAGTGCTGCAATACGATTTTGGGCATCTGCGTTGAGTTGCTCGAGCTGTGCAATGCGTGCCTCTAATTCATTCACTTTGAATTGAAGCTGAGCATCGTATGTGGTTGTCAGTGTTTGACTTGCGTTAATTGCACGTGCTGGCGTGTTGGTTGGTATTGTGGTTTGTGCAGCAGGTACTAATGGTTGAATGTTGATGGTGCGACCAGTATACACAGAATTGTTCTGTGCTAAAGCCATAGGCACACTAAGTATTAATAAAGGTGCTACCCCAAAAAGCACTTTTTTGATTTGTTTCATAACCATTCGCCTCTCTAAGATATGTCTATCATGGCATTTGTATTATTAATTCCAGCACAACCGATTCTGTTTTGATGTTCATGTTGACTTTACTACTTTACTATGCCTTAAACGGTAATACGAAAGCGTTTCTCGCTGCTGGAATCTTTTTTGCAACTGCTATAAGTTCCTATAATTAAGCTATAAACGACTAAAAGACCTAACTTTACTTGAAAGTTTAAGGCAAAATACTGTTTATAAGCGTTAAGTTTTCTATATGTTTAGAATGTTTAGAAAACTTGTGATAGATATACGGTAGAATAACCCTAAGTTATAGAGCAACAAGGAAGAGCAACAAGGAGCAATTTCATGTGTGGACGGATGGTGCAAAGTAAAACCCCAAAAAGCCTGCAACCTATTCTAGACTTTCAGGAAAGTTCTGAAGTATCGTTTACAGCACGCTACAATATTGCTCCTACAGCCGAAATACTTGCAATGCGTCAGACTGAGACAGGGCGAGAATTAAGCTATTTCCATTGGGGGCTAATTCCTATGTGGGCAAGAGATAGAAACTTTTCTACACAGACCTTCAATGCTCGTTCTGAAACACTTAGCGAGAAGGCATCGTTCAAAGAAGCTTATAAAAAACGTCGTTGCCTTATACCTGTAGATGGTTTTTACGAATGGCAACAAAGTCCAAGCTCAAAAAATAAAGTACCTTATTATTTTCAGACAAAATCAGGGCAGCCTATTGTCTTTGCTGGGCTTTGGGAGTTTTGGAAAGATGCTAATAATCCTCAAGCACCAGCAATAGAGAGTTGTACTATTGTGACAACTGCTGCAAATAGTTTTATGCAAAGCTATCATCACCGAATGCCTGTCATGTTGCCACAAGATATGTGGTCTACTTGGTTAGACCCAAAACTAGAGAGCACTGATAGTTTAGACTTAATGCTTTTACCAAAAGAAGACTTGGATATTACAGCGCATCCTGTAAGTTCTGCTGTTGGCAATACTCGTAATGATTCACCTGAACTCACTAAAGCGATTGCTTCACAGCCATCATTATTTTAGATTATTCGTTAGTTGAAAGTGGTTGTGTGCCTTCAAGCTTTAGGCTACTATCATTTTCTTCCTGTGGATGTTGTATAGATAAGTTATACAAGCCTGTCTTTTTTTCCGCATCTTCATAGCTTGTAACCACAAGGTTATAAACACCTGCTGGCAATTCCAGAACTAACTGAGAATCTGTACCAGTTTCACTACTGGCATCATCATTTTCAGCAACTAAGAATCCAGAAGCATCGTAAAGATATAAATAGGCATCAAAGGCTTGGGAACGCAAATCTATAATTACTTCAGTGAGTTCTGAAACGCTAAGTTTATAACTGTCGATAAAACGGTTATCAACCCGTTGATCTCTTGTAGCTAGTAAACTCAGGAAATCATCACCGATGCTAATACTAGTTTGAAAACTCAACTCCAACGTTTCGACTGTGAGTTTGTAAAGCTTTAAGTTTTCTTGGTTCTCTTTTTTATCCACACTGGCGTCATCAAAAATCGCTGCTCGTAAAGTATAGTTACCTGCTCTGAGCTGCTCAATCATGGGGCTACCTTGAATGCTCGAATCTGCAATTAATTTCTGTTGACTATCATAAAGCAGTAAGCGCCCTTCATAATCTTCAACAAACATATCAAAAGATAGTGTTTGGCTGTTAGTTAGCGCAAAGTTAAATTCATCAAAGCGTAAAGCAAGATCATTATCTTTCTTATCACCTTTACCAAAGCTAGCGTAGACTGGTTGGGTGAGCTCGAGCCCACCTCCTTCTTGCACAGGAAGCTTTTTGGTTAAAATACTGTACAGTCCAAAAGCTTCCTGCCCCATCCCACTTAAGACAACCATGTACCGTCCTGTTTGCAACAAGCGTACTCGTAAGGCTGCATCTTGCGTTGCACTAGTTTGACCAAAGCCTTGATTATTTTGCCCGTCCAGCAGTGCATCGTCATTTGTTGTGTAGAGCTTGCCATCTGGTGAATAAACACTGAGGAAGCTATCAAATTCAGAACGTACTTGAATCTCTATAGCTTCGCCTTCTTCTGCTACAAATTGCCATATATCTACGTACGAGGCATCTCGAAAGTTCTGACCATCCCCTGGACCAAGTTCTCCTGTTGAAATTGCATCTAGTTTTAGTTCTGGTGAATTTATCAGTAAATAATTTGGTGGGTTTGGGCTGCGTAGTTCGGCACTATTTTCATTGAAGTCTACAGGGCGCAATTCGGTTAGCTTGAGTTCGTTTAGGGATTGCTCGAGCAGCGCTGAACCGTCCTGTGTATCTACTACTTCACTGTTAATATCAGTCGTGGCAGTTTCGCTATTTACAACTTCACTGTTTACACCTTCATTACCTACAGCTTCGGTATTAGGGAAAACTACTTCAAAGCCATCAACCACACTGCTAGGAATTTTTTGTTCTATAACCTGCTCAACCTCAGATACCCCAGTTTCAGAAGTCTCAGATAACGGTTGTTCTTGAGCAACTATTATTGAAAATTGAGATACTAAAAAAAGGCATACTAGGTACAAGCAACGATTCATGTACTTATAGTATGCCCTAAAGCGATGTGATTTGTCTTGTTACAGATAACGTGTGCGTCCCGCTCAAGTTATAAGAAAAATATTGTCACATCAAAAGAATTTCATTGCTGTCTAGGACGCACCTTGCAGTTTTCGCACTTCGTTTGAAAACATGCTAATCAACTTTCACTTTCGACACAGTTTGCCTAGCTAAAAAAGACTAGAGATGCATATAGTATCGATATCTTAGCTGCTAGTAGCATAGATTTCAATCTTTTTAAGACTAATGAGCTAAATTTAAACTGCAATCTTAACTACATCAGCAACTTCTTGAGCAATTCGCTCAATCATAGCTTGTTCTTTACCCTCAACCATGACACGAACGAGTGCTTCAGTACCGCTTGGACGTAGGTTTATACGACCTTGTCCAGCAAGTTCGCTTTCTGCTTCGACAATCTTTGCCTGAACTTGCTCCAAAGAAGCAATGTTGTGCTTGAGTTCAGCAGGAACACGCACATTCACAAGTGTTTGAGGGAATAGTGGAATATCATCAACCCACTCTTCTAAAAACTTACCTGATTCCTTAACTGCTTTTAGAACCTGTACGGCATTAAGCATACCGTCACCTGTGGGTGCTATATCTAAGTAAAGGATGTGTCCTGATTGCTCCCCACCAAGCTTTAAGCCTTTTTCAAGCAGCATTTCTTTAACATATCTGTCACCAACCGCAGCACGATCAAACTCTAAACCATGCTCTTTAATGTATATTTCTGAGCCCATATTACCCATAAGCGTTGAAACTACCGCAGGTTCTTTACGGGTAATACCGCAAATAGCAAGAATATGATCCCCAGTGACCATGCGCCCTTTAGAATCAACAAGCAGCGATCTATCAGCATCACCATCAAAGCAGATACCAAGGTCCATGTCGTGCTCTACGACATAAGCTTGTAAAGATTCTGGATGGGTTGAGCCACAATCTACGTTGATGTTTAAACCATCTGGCTCAGCGTGAAGTACTTCAATATTTGCACCAAGAGACTTAAACAGCTCAGGTGCAAGTGCGTAAGCTGCGCCATTCGCACAATCTAGA
Organism: uncultured Deinococcales bacterium; assembly: GCA_937934635.1. Next base: position 3,154 of record CALGZD010000225.1, on the reverse strand, counting down.
GCAATACGCATACCACTGAGGTCAGGTGAGTGTTTTTTAAGATAAGCTAGGTAATCAGCAGCACCATCAGCATAGCTTTCAGATATGCCAATATCACTACCTGTCACTTCAGGTAAATCATCTAGCTTGTCTAGTGTTGTTTCAATAGCAATCTCAACGTCATCAGCTAATTTTTCGCCTTTGCTATTGAATAGCTTAATGCCGTTATCTTCAAAAGGATTGTGCGATGCGCTAATGACCACACCAGCATCCGCAGAAAGGTGTTGACATAAGAAAGATACGCCAGGTGTTGGGATTACGCCAACATCAAGCACCTTTGCACCACGAGAGGTTAAACCTGCTGCTACTGCGTGTTTGAGCATATCGCCTGATTGACGCGTATCCATGCCAATTAAAAAGGTTGCGCCACGTTGCTCAGACAATACCTCAGCCGTTGCTGCACCTAATTTAAAGGCAAAAGCAGCACTCATCGACTTTACGCCTGCAACACCACGCACTCCGTCTGTTCCAAAATACATTCGCTTCATAGTTCGTATTTTAGGCTTAAAACATTACCTAGTTGTCACGGCGTTGTCATGGATAACGATAAAAACGTTACTTTAAAGACATGATGAAGTTAGTAGATTATTTAAAATTAGTGTGGTTGAAAAAACAAAACCATTAGCGGATATTGTCCTCACATTTTAGTGAAGGAATAGCAACATTATTTTGAAGCTTTATAACTGTTCTACGATTAACTGACCCTAGTCAGTTAATCGGCGAGCGGAGGCAAGTAAGAATAAACCCATATAGTAGGGTCAGTATTTCGAGGAACCGCTATTAATATTGTTAGAACCAATTTAATTTAGAACCAATTTAGAACCAATAATGCAGATGCCATTGTTTTATCGTATTGAGAAAGCTATACACAAGAAGTTTGCATACTAAATCTAGATTGTAGCTAAGCCAAAGCTTTTAACAAACTCGCCAATAAATACCCACTTGCTAAGGTTAGACCTTCGTCTTGCTGAAGTTCTGAAATGACTGAATCATAGCGATTTAAAACCTCAGTTTCTCTTGCCAGATGGCTTTCCAAAGTTTGCGTATTTTGTGAGGGCATTTCTAAATAGCTCTTTGCTAAGGTTTTCATAGCATTGTATAAATTCACTTGCAAATCACTAATCGCAATGCGCTCCCACTTATCTTTAGGAGGGAGCTCGCTTAGGCTATCGAGCACCCAACCAAAATTGAGCCTTTGCGAAAGAGCATAGTGATGGTTTGCAATGACACTTAGGGCAGCATTGCGTTTACCTGTTACAACCTTTGTTTCTTCTGGACTTATGGTGTGCGCTAAATCTGCAAGAACCATAGTACTTCCTGCATACTCAATCGCTGCTATTTTCTTAGCAACTTCTTCTGAAAAGCCTTGTGCCACAGCAGCCTGATAACTTTCCTGATGTAACCCTTGCTCATGTGAGCTCAAGTGATCCCTAAGCGCTCCAAAAAGGTAGGTCATTCTTGGATAGTAGGCTTCGATGATGCTTGGTAAAGATTTTTTACTGGTTAGAATAATCGGCACAAGCTCATCCACTGCTGCCACAAAGACCTCGATGCTTTTGTATTTTGCTTCAGCACTGGTGCTACTGTGGCGTAAATCATCTAGATAAGCTTCGCTATCTAGTAAGTGCATGGCGATAAGTCCAGCACGTACGACATTAAAGGCGGATTCGCCCGTATTGGCTTGCATTCTTTGTACAAAATCAATACCTAAGAGATTAATAATCCTGTTACAGAACTGTGTTGCTAGAATTTCTTGCTTGAGTGGGTGCGTTTTAATTGTATCTGAATACTTATTTTGCAAAACATCTGGAAAGTATTCCATTAGGTGATAACTCAACGCACTTGCTTCGTCTAAATCACTTTCGAGCAGTTCTTGGTAAAGCTTCATTTTGCTATAGGCAAGTAAGATGGCTAGTTCTGGTCTTACTAAGCCCTGTTTAGGCTCAGCTTCATTGCGAGCAAGCATGGTCTTGAACGTTGGCAATCCTTCTAATTCTGGATTGAGACCTGCTGTTTTGACCAAGTCTTTTTGTAGCGCAATAAAACTATCAATATCTCGTTTACTGAGTCTTTCTGCTAGTGATAGTGCTAAAGACTGACGTAAGTTATCTTTTAGAACTAAGTCACTGACTTCGTCTGTCATTGATTCTAAAAGCTGATTTCGAGCTGATTGACTTAGCTCACCTGAACTAATACTGCCTTCAAGCAAAATCTTGATGTTAACTTCATGGTCAGACATGTCTACGCCTGCTGAGTTATCAATAGCATCGGTGTTGATTTTGCCCCCTGCTAAGGCATATTCGATTCTTGCTGCTTGGCTCAGACCAAGGTTGCCACCTTCACCGATAATTCTTGCTGCTACTTCTGGTGCATCGATACGTACGCCATCGTTGCTGCTATCGCCAATGTCGTTGTGGCGTTCATAGCCTGCTTTGACATACGTGCCGATGCCACCATTCCAGAGGAGGTCTACTGGCGCTTTTAATATGGCTTTTATCAGGTCTGGACCACTTAAACTCTCGGCAGTTGTATCTAGCATTTGTTGAACTTGAGGCGTCAGGCGAATCGATTTTTCAAAACGTGAGTAAATGCCACCACCTTCGCTGAGAAGGTTGCTTGAGTAATCTTCCCAGCTCGAGCGTGGCAACTCGAAGAGTCGCTTCCGCTCCACAAAGCTAGCTTTCGGGTCTGGATTTGGGTCTAAGAAAATATGCATGTGGTTAAAAGCAGCTAGCAACTTAAGGTTATCGCTGTGCAACATGCCATTGCCAAAAACGTCACCACCCATATCACCTATACCTACGACGCTAAAGGTTTCAGAGTGAATATCGACACCAAGTTCCCTAAAATGCCTCTCAACACAAACCCATGCACCTCTGGCTGTAATGCCTTCTTTTTTGTGGTCATAGCCTTGTGAACCACCTGAGGCAAAAGCGTCACCAAGCCAGAAGTTATTTGCTTCGGCTGTTTCATTTGCTAAATCGCTAAAGGTGGCCGTGCCTTTGTCAGCAGCTACGACAAGGTAAGGGTCGGCTTGGTCATAGATAATCAAGCCTTCAGGCTGTACGACTTCTCCTGCGACAATATTATCTGTGATGTCCAACATGCCTTGGAT
>CALGZD010000224.1 GCA_937934635.1 uncultured Deinococcales bacterium | reverse complement strand
CTGAGATACAAATTCATCAGGCAAAAGAGATATTAGAAGAATATCCACAAGATTTTGTTAGATGTGAGTTGCTTCATTGTGAAGCTCATGTTCTTTACTATCAGCATAAATATATTGAAGCAGAAAAAATTATTATCGAGGCTAAGGAACTTGCTGAAAAGACAGATAATCTAGAAGAGCTTTACAAGATTCATTACAACCTAAGTAATGTTTATGAAAGAATGGGGCGTGTAGTTGAAGCTCTGGAACATCAAAAGGCATTTCATCGTGTCAAAGAACAAGTTCATAATCGAAAAGCAGAGCGTCGAGTAGAAGGCTTGATGATTCAACACCAAGTTGAAGAGTTAATTCAAGAAAAAGAGCTGACGATTGAAGAAAATTCGCGTCTTGAGCAACTTGTTCATCAAAGAACCATTGAGATTGAAGAAGCACACATGGAAATGCTAGAACGCTTAGCAATTGCTGGTGAAAAGCGTGATGATGATACTGGTGAACATACCGCTCGTGTTGGTCGAGTCTGCGGTTTAATTGCTAAAGAACTTGGTTGTGATGAAATTTATGTTGATAACATCAGAATCGCTGCTCGTTTACATGATATAGGTAAAATTGGTGTACCAGATAGCATTTTGCTAAAGCCGCAAAAGTTGACGGTAGCAGAATTTGAAATTATCAAGACACATACTACTATTGGTACAGAGTTGTTAGCAGATAGTAAATCAAAGATTTTTCAAATGGCTGAGCGCATAGCTGGGACACACCACGAGCGTTGGGATGGAAGTGGTTACCCAAATGGTATTGCAGGTAAAGATATTCCCCTTGAAGGACGCATAGTTGCTGTGGCTGATGTTTATGATGCTTTGACTAATGATCGCCCATACAAAGATACATGGACACACGAAGCTGCACTACAAGAGCTATTCGATAGTTCGGATAGTCATCTGGACAGAAAAGCAGTTGAAGCTTTTAGTAGGTTGTTTGAAAAGGGGATTATTACCGCTGCAGACCTTCGGGAAAAGCCGAAGGAAAAGGTAAAAATTGTTGATGCATACGATCAGGAAATTTTTAGTTAAAGAGCCAAGTGGTATGAGATTGCCCCCTCATTTACCCCTTTAATATACTAGATTAGTTAAAAGCGCTAAAACTTAACCGCCTACGCCTACTCCACCTTGACGCATAGTGTTTTCTCCTCTAATAAAGCTTATTCCATTATTCCCGCTTGAGTTAGAAGATAACATGTGATTTGTGTAGAAATACACAGACTAAAATGAATTTTACCTTAACTAAAATCTCATAATCATAAATGTGTAAGTATAGGTGATATAGTCAAAAAAACAGTATAAAGTATATAGTTACATAAAAACCCTTTAAAGGATACTATTTTGCCCTTATAATTTTGTTGTAACTGCATATGACTTAATCTATAGCTCTGCGGTGTAATATTTGCGTATAGCTCAAGATTAGATATGCTGAAGTGTAGTTTTAATGCCACCGCTCTAGTGCCAGTCGGGGGAAATCCTCATTCAGCTACTAAGAAAATATCCTAAATTTGCTCGCCTATGGTTGGCTGCAGCTATCTCATCTTTTGGTGATCGTTTTAATGATTTAGCGATTCCAATCTATGTGTACATGCTGACAGGCTCTGCCTTGCACTTAGGTATAGCTTTTGCTGTGCAAACGGTAACATCACTTATCGTAGGTTTTTTTGCTGGTGCGTTGGTTGATAGATTGCCTCGCAAAGCAGTCATGGTTAGCTCTGATACATTTCGGATGATTGTGTTCATCTTTGTTGCTTTTACCACCGTGATGTCTGCGCCACTTGCTTTCAAGCTAGGTATAGTCTACTTTTTAGCGTTTTTGTCTTCGATGGCAGATAGGTTTTATATGCCTGCCAAAGGCGCACTGTTACCTCAATTGGTTGATGAAAAAGACATACTCTCGGTAAACTCGCTTGACCAAGGTACACGTACGATTGCCATGGTTCTTGGTTTTGCAGCAGCAGGTGTGACCCTAGAGGCAATTGGTGTATTTGCTGCTTTTATGTTTAATGCAGCAACTTTTCTACTATCAGCAGTTTTACTGTGGAGCATTGCTCATAAAGAACAAGCCCCTCAAACAAAACGAGGCGTTACGCTTGTATCTGATGTGCAAGATGGTTTTCGCTATACCTTTCAGAAGCCAATCCTTAGGAAGCTTATTTTTGTAAATGTACTAGCAAGTATAGGCATGGGTGGTTTAACCCCACTTATCTTGTTGTTGTCGCATCGCATCCTTGGCTCTGGTGATTATGGTTTAGCAGTGCTTGAAATTCTTTTTAGTGTTGGTTTAGCCATTGCCCTCTTTTATGTCGGTTCTCGTTTGAAGTACATGTCTAGAGGTATGTTGAATAGCTGGGGTTGGTTGCTGTTTGGGTTGACCAACTTACTTGCTTTTGGTATTCCGACGATTATGGTCGCGTTGGGGGTATCAAATGTAGGTGTTTTGCTTGGTGTGGGTGCATTGCTGTACGGTTTTGTAGGGGCTAGTAACAGCGGTATTATTGTGAGTGTAAACACAATTATTCAAGAAAATAGCGAGCAAGCTTTTATGGCTAGAGTCTTTGCAAATTACAATGTTTTGGCTTTGACCATGTTTGGTGTGGGGCAGGCACTGGCAGGGCTTGCAGATGTTGAAGCTATTGGTCTTGTAAAACTTGCTTTGTTTTGGTCACTTTGGATGGTTGTCTTTGGTGTGATTGCTTTACGAATGTCTTGGGATGATGCTCCAAAGCTTGATATTGCAAGTGATTCAGCTTGAGAATCCAGTAAAAGTCACAAAAAGTTTCTTTAAATAATTTTGCAAGTAATTTGTTGTGTGAATTAGTTAACATTTTTATGTTAGATTAATTTTAATGATTGAGCCTTCGCTCCTAAATCCACAAACATCAAATACTACTATTCAAGATGGGACTACAGTAGAAACTAGAGTTCCTCTGAATCTTGATAACATTTTGCCTATTCGCATCATCGCTAATCATGGTGCGGTTAAGGTAGAGCTTGCCAGTTGTGATGGTCAGTTGTTGATAGTGAAGCGTTTACTTGCAACAGATGTACGTTTACGTAAACGTTTGGAGCGAGAAGCGCATATTTTGCGGAAGCTCGAGCACAGCAATATTGCTGCCTTTATAGATTATTTCGAGAATCAACTTATCTACACCTATATAGAGGGTTCACGTTTGGATGAGCATTTGAGGCATTTCCCCGGCTTTCCTACCTCTCAGCATATCAACGTGCCAACGCAAGTAAAAAAAGAAGTAAAATGTTCTGATGAACTTGTAAACATTATGAAAGATGTCTTACAAGCGCTTGGCTATGCCCATGAACATGGTGTGATTCATTGCGACATCAAACCTTCTAACATCATTGTTTCTTCGACAGGTAAGGCGCATCTTACCGATTTTGGTTTTGCGAAAGACTTAGATTTAGGGGCAATCACCTCAGCTGATTTGCGAATGGGTACGCCACACTACATGTCGCCTGAGCAGTTTCAAGGCAAACGAGATGATCCAAGAAGCGATATTTACTCGGTGGGGGCAGTGTTTTATCATATGCTTGTGGGCGAACCACCTTTTAGTGAAAAACTCTTTCGGGTGTTGTTAAAGCAGGAGCGTGTTGAGTTGCGCAATCTAACAGGGGTAGAGCCAAAGTTAGTGTCTTTTGTTGAACAGGCCCTTGAGCTCGAGCCACGAAAACGTTTTCAAAGTGCTATTGAAATGTATGAAGCACTTTTAGATATTGTATAAATACTTCTGATGATAATTGCATATTCAGGCGATAGTTTTTTGGTGCGACGTGCTGTCAAACGTGCTTTTGAGGCACGTGGCTTTGCCATGCAGGATGTTACTGAACTTGCCGAAGGCATGACTGGTGGCGAAGTTGCCCAACTTGCTGCACAGTCTGGACTTTTTGGTAGTAGTGCTTTGCTACTAGATTTTAGCGCTGCCTTTAAAGGGCAAGCGGGTGTTAAAGGTCGCAATGAAGTCATGAAAGTTCTGAATACGATTCCAGAAGATAGTTTAGTGATTGTTATTGACCTAGAAGCTACGCCAGCTCGGCAAAAAAACTATAAAAAGCTTGGCGAATTTGAGCAACTGCCTACCCCAAGGTTTGCTGCACTGAGTCACTGGATACGGCTCGAGCTCGAATCGCACGCCCTCACCTTTGAAAAATCAGTACCTGATACCCTAGCAGACCTTTTTGGTGAGGATTTGCCGAGCATTGCTGCGGAAATCAACAAATTATCTGTTTTGGATGAAAAGCTGACAAGTGAACAAGTTATTCGTCTGGTGAATCGTCCAGCATCTCGCAGTGCTTTTGACTTGATTGATGCCATATCTGCAAAAAAGCCTGATGTGGCTTTGAAGACAATTCACAGTTTGATTGCCCAAGGTGAAGCGGCGAATCGTATCCTCGGAGCATTGACGTGGCAGTACAATTTGCTGGCTCGAGCCGTGGCAATCAAAGAATCACGCAGCCGAGTTGATGCAACTGTACTCACCCAAACATTGAAAGTAGCGCCTTTTGTGGCAAAGAAAACGCTGGCATTGAGTCAAAATATTGATGAAGTTGCCTTAAAAAAGATTTTGCTTGCTTTGCTGGATGCTGATGTTGCAATTAAAACAGGTAAAAATGACCAATGGGCTTTGGAAGCCTTGGCACTTAAGCTTGCTACTCGTTAATTTGTAGGTGTTTGTTTAAGGATTTACAATGTTTAAGGATTTACAATAAGACGCTCGTCTTCATAGACAAAACCCTGTGTACGAGCAAGTTGTTCACGATAGCTCAAATCAAACTGGTGGTTTACAGTCGCTTGCAATAGGTCATTTTCAGCACGCAGTTCTTGCATGGAGTGCTCGAGCTTCCCCAACATCATAGTTCTATCTTTGTATTGGGTATATTCCCAGAAGTAGATATAGCTAATATGCACAATACCCACAACAGCAACGAGTAAAAAAAGCCAAGACAAACCCCTAGCATGTTTAGGTGGCTGAGGTTGTTGTATGGATGTTTGTTTTGCTGAAATGGTTGATGTGCTATTCATTAGACTTTAAAGCTTTCTGGTATATAGAAGAAATTAATGTGCTACCTTATCATAATCTTTTGAATAAAGTAAAGGCTGTAAATTTTTGACCAACAAGTCGAGATGAACACAGCCGTTTGGGCTGAACATGGTTACGAAGCTGTAAGAGCTCATGCGAAATCATAAGCGTACTAAGTCTTGAAGGTCATAATATACCTTTAATCCTAAGGCTTTGGCTAAGCGTACATCTTCATCTGCACCATTTGATTCGCCATCTATACGAAAAACAGCATCGCAATGACGCAATAGCCTGTGGGCAGCAGGGTAAACAATTTCATCATAAAGTTCATCACCTACCTGTTTCGAGCCTGCAATTTTTAGTAGAGGCAGAGCAACCCATTCACCAATTACAGGAATATGTCCAGCCCTAAAAATATCAAGTGCTGTGCTTTCTAAGCGTCTCAGATTTTCTGCCATTTTTTCTGGATTGTCATTCGTACCGCTGCGATAAGGACCAGCAACTAAAATCATTTTAGACATTAGATAATTCCTTATTCGTAAATATATGTAGCGCAGCGTGCTGCAAGAGCATAATTGTTTTGGCGTCTTTGATTTCACTAGTTGAAATCATTGTCAGAGCTTGATTAAAATCTAATTCCAAGACTTCGATTTCTTCCCCTTCTTCTTCAATGCCTCCGCCTTCAGCAACTTTGTTGCTTGGATCATAGCTGGCAACAAAAAGGTGTAACTTTTCAGTTACTGCTCCTGGGCTCATATAAGATTCAAAGACCTTTTCGATATCACTGACTTGATAACCTGTTTCTTCTTCAGCTTCGGCGCGGATGCGGTCTTCTGGACTAGCTTTGTCTAGTAAACCTGCGGCTACTTCAATCAAAAATCCATCTTCAGGATTAGTGACAAAGGCGGGGTAGCGGAATTGTTTTGTCAAAATAACTGTTCTATTGTCTAAGTTGTAAAGCAATATAGCTGCTCCATGTCCACGGTCATAAGTTTCTCGCTGTTGTGTTTGCCATTCACCGTTATCACGTTTGTAGTCAAATGTCGTTGTTTTAAGGATGTACCAGTTATCCGATAAGAGTTTAACGTCTTTGATTCGTATTCTTTCTTTGATGCTTTGTTCCGCATTATTCATATTTTTTAGACTCCATTTGATTAAGGTTATTAATGAACAGGGATGAGGAATACTCCGAGGCTTGCCTCGAAAATAAAATATTCGACGTATGGCTTGCCAGACAAGAATTCCTTGTTGATCCCCTGTCGGCTTGCCGCGGGGTTCGTTCATTTTCTTGTTTGAATCATTATGCGTGTAAAATCGTGCAATGTCAAGAAAATTCGTGTATACTTGATTAGATGTTAACAGAACAACGAAAAAAACATATATTGAACCTATTAGAAAAAAATGGTCAGGTTGTTGCTAAAACACTGGCACATGAACTAGAACTGTCTGAGGATACGATTCGTCGTGACTTACGTGAATTAGCAAAAGAAGGCTTACTTCAACGCGTACATGGTGGTGCATTGCCAGCTTCACCTGCACTTGCAGATTTTTCCACGAGGCAGGGGATAGCAACTGATGAGAAAATTGCTATTGCAAAAGCTGCTGCACAGTTTATTCAAGAAGGTCAGGTTGTTCTCTTAGATGGCGGTACGACAGCGGTGCAACTTGCACGCCACTTACCTCAACGATTAGCTGCAACAATCGTTACGCATAGCCCAAGTGTCGCTATAGAGCTGGCTACTCACCCCACTGTTGAAGTTATTTTGATTGGTGGTAGGTTGTTTAAACATTCTGTCGTGACTGTGGGAACAGCAGCGCTTGAAGCACTTTCACATATTCAAGCTGATATTTATTTTATGGGTGTAACGGGAGTACACCATGAAGTTGGCTTGAGTACAGGAGATTTGGAAGAGGCTTATATGAAAAAAGCGCTTAGTGACCATGCGGCAGAGACGGTTGTTTTGGCATCAAGTGAGAAGATAGGAGTGGCTTCACCCTATATCATTAAACCTTTAGAGGAAATAAGTGCTTTAATTGTTGAATCTAATGTTCCAAATCTGATAGCTCAACAGTGTAAAAAATTAGGGGTTTCCATCATAAAGTCAATCTAAAGGTTGGAATGAGAAGTTTTAGGTAGGATTTGTTTTTGATGATAGTCTTTTATCATCCATGTTGTTAACTAAAGTTCCAACATTGAAGTTAGGTGTGTTTGTGAAAACTTCTTCTACAGGTAGTGGTTTAGCAAAGTAGTAGCCTTGTGCTTCATCGCACCCTAAGTCATGTAGGATTTTAAGTTGGTCTTCGGTTTCAACACCTTCAGCAATTGTTGTTAGACCAAGGCTTTGTCCTAAGGTAATAACTGTTTTGATAATTGCAGGATTGGCTGTTGTTTCAAGTTTGTCAACAAAAGATTTATCTATTTTTAGTTTGTCTAGTGGTAGGTCTTGTAAGTAGGTGAGTGATGAATAGCCTGTACCAAAGTCATCAATAGAAATGTTGATGTTGAGTGTTTGGAGTAGCTCTAGACGTTCTATGACTGTCTGGATATCACTCATTACAACAGATTCTGTGACTTCTAGTTCTAAATATTTTGCGTCTAAACTATGCATTTTGAGTGCGCTGACGACAGTATCGACAAAGTCATTTTTAGCAAATTGCTTTGCTGAAATATTAACAGCTACGCACAAAGGAGGATGACCTTGTGTTTGCCATTTGGCATTTTGACGGCAAGCTTCATACAGTACCCAGTTACCTAGATCAATGATCAAATTTGTTTCTTCAGCAATAGGTATAAAGGTGCCTGGAGAAATTAAACCCTTTTTTGGGTGACGCCAACGTACTAATGCTTCAAGTCCGATAATTTCTTGGGTGTATATATTGTATTGTGGTTGGTAGTGGAGCTCGAGCTCATCTCGTTCAAGCGCTAGCTTTAGCTCTTGTTCTATTTTTGTACGTTCTTTAACTTCTTGTGCCAAGCTCTCTGTAAAGCCACTGACGTTATTTTTGCCAGAATTCTTTGCTTGGTACATGGCACTATCAGCATTGCTAAGTAATGTTTGGATATCGTTTCCATCATTTGGGTAGAGACTTACACCAATACTTGCACCAACTGTTACCGTATGCCCATTTATATCATAGGGTTCCAAGAAAAATTTTAAATAGTCATTTGCTATTTTTAGTGCATTATCTCTGTTATCAACACTTGAAAGTATTAGTGCAAACTCGTCACCACCCATTCGGGCTAGGATATCTTCTTGTCTTTTTCGACTTTGAATTCTTTCTGCAACCCTAATAAGTAATTCATCTCCAAGTGCATGACCTAGAGTGTCATTAACATATTTGAAGCCATCTAAGTCTATAAATAAGACTGCAAATTGGAGCTTGCGTCTTCTGGCTTTCTGAATAATTGCAGAAATATCACTTTCAAACTGGACTCTATTTGGAAGATTGGTAAGTGCATCATGATAGGCTTGATGCTCGATTTGTCGCATAAGCTTATGTTTTGAAATGGCAGCTGCTACTTGATTCGCAACGGTGTCGAGTAATTTCAAATCATTTTTTGAAAAGTCAGGGTCATCCATATGATTGATGACAGCGATTGTTCCTTCTACCTTTCCATCATGAATGAATGGAATCACAGCAACGCTGCCAATTTTTAGATCGATTATTCGTTGGCTTAGTTCAGGAGATTCACGATCGTCAATGACACCTTTAGGAGTAAAAGCAACCTGTTTGTTGTCTATAGCCCAACCACCTAAGCCACTTGTTACCTCCTCAAAATCAAGGATTTGTAAAGGGCTATCTTTGATTTCGGTAGTACTAACGCTTTCAATATAGCTCTCTTTCGTATTGATTTTATACATCATAGCCCAACGTGCATTCATAGCTTCTCTTATGTATTTGACGATATTATCCATGAGCTCTTCGAGATTGTCATATTGTTGAACTGCTTGACTAATTTTATGTAGAGATTCGTTGCGTCTAAGATCACGTTTGACTTGTGCATGTAATTGTGCATTTTCGATAGCTACAGACATCAGTTCAACTACTTTTTGACCTAATGCAAAATCGTTATCGTATAATTCTTGATTTTCATAGCCAATACCCATAAATCCCCAAAATTCTGAATTGACCAATATTGGAAGCAACATGGTTGAAGTTCCAAACATATTAGTTTTTTGAGATATATTTTGTTCATAGCTGTCAGGGTTTAGGTAAAAGAGCTGTTTCTCTTCAATCAGTTTTTGTGCAATGGCATGGTCTGAACTCACCAACTCAGGTAGAAGTGATTCTTGAAATCCATAGCTCGCTACAAGTCGTAAGTGTTCTCCATCTAAAATACGAATGTAACTAAATGAGTAGCCAAAAATCTCGCTAATTTTTTCAAGGCTTACGTTGAATAGTTCTGTGAGCTCGAGCTGACTCGAAATAGCCTTCTGTAATTCATCTAGAAGACTCAGTTCATTTGTTTTGTATGTTGCTTCTTCAAATAGTGATTTGTATTGAAGTTCTCGACTTTGAAGTTCTTTTTCTAGTGTAAAGCGCTGCCACAGAGCAGAAATTTGATTTGCAAATATCTTACTCTGATGCAAGGTGTCTTCAGAGAATGCACTATAGCTTGAAAAGTTATCAATGTTAAACATGGCAACTGCTTCACCGTTAACGTGTATCGGAATGGATAAAACGACCATCAGACGTCTTGACGCTTCGGTTTGTTTAAGGTCATTTTTCTGGTTTTTTGTATCTATCTCTTCTTGTACAAAACGCATAGGCTCAGCAATACTGATATCCCGATACAACTGATTTGGACGAAGCAAGTATTGTTGTTGTAGGGCTAGGTCATGCCCTATAGCAGCTTCTGTGCGGTACATACCTTCTTGTGTTTTTACAAGTAAGCTACCACCTTCAGCATCAGGTAGAACATTCAAAGCTCCTTTGAGAAGAGTTTGGTAAAAACTTTCCGTTAGATCACTAGCCAGAGATGTCTCAACGAGCTGAGCCATATTGCTTCTGAAGAGCATTTGATCTGAAAGTACCTGTTCTAGGTCAAAGCGTTTCCAAAGTGCTGCAATATGTCGACTGAAGACTTGTGCTAAATGTACAGTTTCTTCTGTAAATATAGTTTTGTCATAAAAATTATCAATATTGATAAGTGCTATTAGTTTGTCATTATTGTGAATCGGAATAGAAAGCGATACTCGCAGTTGACTTAAGTTTTGATCGAGACCTTCTTGTTTCTTATTTTCTAAATCTGAATTATCAACATTATAGGTCAATATTGGAGAGGATGAAGTTGCGTCAAAATGCAGCTCTCCTTCTTCAAGGACTATATCTTTGAGCGCTTCAAAATTGTAGTTGTTGACTGCTGTAAAATGAAACTTGTTATCTCTTTGGCGGACAAGTAGGCTGCCAGCTTCTGCACCAGCTATTCCTTGGATGGCGCTATCAAGAATCATTTGATAAAAACTATCATTGCCATGACCATCATCACCAGCTAGAGATTTTTCGATAAGCTCAGAGAGGTTTGTTCTAAATTGAACTTGGCGAATGAAAGAAGATTGTTCTTCTCTGAGTTGTTCTTCAAGCTCTTTTTGCTTTATAAGCTCAGTGTTTAAAGTGTTGTGGATTTGAGAATTATCTAAGGCTAACGATACAAGTTGGGCGAATCGGGTATGTATATCTTTAAGCTCATCTGTAAAGTGAAGTTTTTTTCGTGAGGTGTAACCTAATATTCCTCGGAACTCGCCATTGAGTGAAAGTGGAAATCCAGCGACAGACTGAATTTTTTCAGTGTAGTGCTTTTCAGCACGTTGTGGGTATTTTTGATAGTCTTCTATATAT
>CALGZD010000223.1 GCA_937934635.1 uncultured Deinococcales bacterium | reverse complement strand
ACACTGATATTTCCAAACAACATCGATGTTGTTTTTTGAATTTAGAGGAGAATTACGACAAGCAACTTACCCTAGTAGCAATTAATTAGGACATAACTTTATGAAACAAACTCACTTGCAAAACATTACATATATATTTAGGGCTGTATTTATGGGTTGGGGGCACGTATGAACCGTTATGATGATCGCGCTAGATTAGTTTTTCATTTTGCAAGAGAAGAAGGTTCAAAGCTTGGTCATGCCATGATTGGACCTGAACACTTACTGCTTGGTCTCATGCGTGAAGGTGGTACTGCCTACCGAGTCTTGAGTGAGTTTGGGGCAACTCATGAAGGTTTGCGCCGTCAAGTAGAGGATATGGTCGGACGTGGAGATGGCTTGCCTCGCAACGAGACAGCTGCAATCACACCTAGGGCCAGACGAGTGATGGAGCTTGCGGGGAGTGAAGCACGTAGCCTTGGTTCGAATATCATTGCCACCGAACATATTCTTTTAGGGATTATTCGTGAAGGTGATGGCGTAGCTTACCGCATTTTGCAGAGCATAGCACCTGATGTCGAAACTGTTCGCTGGCGTGTTCTAGCTGCTGCTGATCCAAAAGGACAACAACAATCTGGCGGTGCTGCACAACAAGAAGTTGTCAAGACGCCTTTCTTAGATGAATATGCGCGTGACCTGACACAACAAGCGAGAGACGGCAAGCTAGATCCTGTTATCGGGCGAGATGAAGAAATTCGCCGTGTTATTCAAATTCTTTCAAGACGAAATAAAAATAATCCAGTGTTAATTGGTGAGCCTGGTGTTGGTAAAACAGCTATTGTTGAAGGCTTGGCACAAAGCATCATCGAGCAACGAGTGCCAGCAAACTTGTTGGACTCTCGTATTTTGAGCTTGGATTTATCAAATGTTGTTGCTGGAACAAAGTACCGAGGTGAATTTGAAGAACGCCTTCGTAACATCATTGATGAACTTCGTGGTGCAAATACCATTGCATTCATTGATGAGCTACATACCCTTGTAGGTGCTGGTGGTGCGGAAGGTACGCTAGATGCTGCAAATATTTTGAAGCCACCACTATCCAGAGGCGAAGTGCAGGTAGTTGGTGCTACAACTACAGGTGAATACCACCGATATATTGAAAAAGATGCTGCTTTGGAGCGTCGTTTTCAACCAGTTATTGTACTAGAGCCTTCACCAGAAGAAACCTTAGAAATTATGCGAGGACTGAAGCCTCGTTATGAAGCGCACCATGGTGTAGCAATTCCTGATGAAATCATAGAGCTATCTGTACGTTATGGCGAGCGCAGTTTGCCTGGACGTAACTTTCCAGATAAAGCCATTGACCTGATTGATGAGGCCGCTTCTAGAACTAGATTGAACAAAAGCTTAGGTTTTCCAGTTGAGGAATTAGAAGATGGCACTGCAGTGGTTAGCCGTGCAGATGTTGAGGCAGTTGTTGATTCTTGGGGCGGCGTATATGTTGATGAGCGTGATGACACCAAGTTAGCGCAAATTGAAACTGTTTTGAACAACAAAGTGATTTCTCAAGAACCCGCTATTGAGGCTTTGTCTGCTGCACTTAGACGGGCTCGAGTCGGCTTGGGTGGTCGCACCAGAGTTTCAGCGTCCTTTTTATTCGTCGGACCATCTGGTGTTGGTAAGACCTTTTTAGCCAAGCAGTTAGCTATCGAATTATTTGGAAGTGAACGTGCCTTAGTACGTTTAGATATGTCTGAGTATCAAGAGCCACATACGATTTCAAAACTGATTGGTTCACCTCCTGGCTATGTTGGGCACGAACAAGGTGGAAGGCTTACAGAAGCAGTTCGTAGGCAGCCTTTTTCTGTTGTTCTTTTAGATGAAATTGAGAAAGCACATCCAGATATTTACAATCTTTTCTTACAAGTTCTAGACGATGGTCGCTTAACAGATAGCCTCGGTCGTGCGGTTGATTTTAGACGCGTTATTTTGATTATGACAAGCAACACAGGCTTTAACATTGGTGGAAGTGTTGGGTTTCAAGAGATGGAAGCAGATGTCAGCAGTCCACTGAAGACGGTGTTCAGTCCAGAATTCCTTGATCGTTTAGACGAAGTCATTGCTTTCCAGAGTTTTGATGAAAAAGCAATTACCAGAATTACTGGTAATCTTCTTGATGAAATTCGTGACGAGCTTCGTACAAGAGATATTCAAGTTATTTTTAGTGATGAAGTTGCTTCCTTTTTAGTGGAAAAAATGCCAAAAGGGGAGAGCATTCGCCCAATGCGTGGTTTGATTCGTGAATATATTGAAGACCCACTCGCTTTGGAGTTGTTGCGCTTAGGTGCTGATGAATCTTCTGAAGATGCACTTATTATCACAGTTGAAAATGGCGAGGTTGTTATGTCGCAACCCGTGCCTATGCCGTAAATTTAGAACGCTTAAAGCTATTATTTAGCTAATAGTGTTGTCTAAAATATGAAATGAAAAAACTATTCAAAAGCCAATCCCCCCTAGCCCCCCTTAATAAGGGGGGGATTTTTTATATGATTCTGAGCCCCCTTATTAAGGGGGCGGTGAGCGAAGCGAGCGGGGGATTTTTCAAGAAAACTGCTAAAGTAAAAACCAGTTGGATAGTGATTTGTATATCCTTTGTCTTTGCTGAATTTCTGCCTCAAAAGCAAGTTAAAATACAGTCTTGATAGGTATGAGATGAAAGACTGGCTAGCTGAACAAACTACGATAAATCCAAATAAGATTTTCTTAAATTTTCAATCTGAAACCTATACTTACGCTCAGCTTAATCAAGAGAGCGCATTATGGGCGGGTCGATTGCAAGCTTTGGGCATTAAAAAAAGAGATGTTGTTGCGGTTCTTTTGAGCAACTCAGTTGAGTATGTGGCTATTACCTTTGCGGTGATGCGGTTAGGTGCTGTTTTACTACCGTTAAATACTCGATTGACCAAAGAAGAAT
>CALGZD010000222.1 GCA_937934635.1 uncultured Deinococcales bacterium | reverse complement strand
AACTGGTATTGATAGTATTAATGTTGTTGCAGTTACTTCACCACTGTCAGTCCAATTTGAGACTATGATTTTAGACCCGCAAAATTATGTTTGGGATGGTCAAGCTTATCGTTTATCGGAAAGCGCGCGGCAGCAACTAGCTGGTAGTGGCGCTAGTTATTTGTATAGGACTTACCAGATTATTGATTAGAGTTTAGTGTTGTAGGACTTTTGATTTCTTGTTGAAAAGCATCTTTATGCAAATTGCTGATGAAGATGCTTTTTTTGTGTTTTTTTACTATTGATGGTTCTGTTTACACGATAGTTAGCTGTTGAGAACACTATGACTAGCTGTTGAGAACACTAGGGTTAGGTGTTGAGATAGGTGTTGATTTTTGTAAGTTAGCAATGCAATATCTGTCATGTAACTGCTATATAATGAGGTAATTCAGTTATTGCGTCGAGTCAAGTTTTATTGGGTTGGCTCGAGCAAAAAGGAGACCTCATGTCAATTTTTGATCGTGTTGCTACTATCATTCGAGCAAACATCAATGATGCTCTATCAAAAGCCGAAGATCCAGAAAAAATTATCAATCAAACGCTTATGGATATGCGCCAAGCTCAATACGAAGCACGCATGGAAGTTGCTAAGGCGATTGCCACAGGCAAGAAGATTGAAAGAGATTATGAAGAGCACCAAGAAACTGCTGAATCATGGATGAAGAAAGCAGAGCAAGCGCTTAAAGCGGGTAGAGAAGACCTAGCCCGTGAAGCTATCAAGCGTAAGCAAACTGATGCTGCTTTATCTGAAGGTCTGAAAGAGCAGTTAGACAGTCATGACCTCATGGTCGATAAGCTTAAAACGCAACTTAAAGCCCTAGATGCCAAAATTGATGAGGCTGAGCGCAAGCGTGTTGCACTTATTGCTCGTCAGAAACGTGTAGAAGCCCAGAAAGCTTTAACTGATTCTGTTGATACTGCCATGAGCAGTGCTAAGACTGCTAAAGCCTTGGAAGCCTTTAACCGTATGGAGGATAAGCTTGATGGTATGGAAGATCAACTTGCTGCTAGGGAAGAGCTTGACGAAAGTTTAAGTCTAGAACAAGAACTAGATGCACTTGGTTATGACCATGAAGTAGATGATGAACTCTCAGCACTCAAGGCTCAACTTGGCATACTTGGAACAGGTTCTGACGATTCAGAATCATAATCATCAAAACTTATTTTCGCTTTATAACTAAGTAGGAGCGTTTTTTACTGTGCTTCCAATTATATTATTGCTTCTAGCTTCAGGTGTAGGTTTTGGTCTATATAAAGCAGTTGAGATTACGGGCAAAAATTCGAGAAATAACAATGCTTTAGGTAGTGGTAGATCAAATAAGGTATTGCTTAGTCCACAAGCGATTGCTACCTTGTCGCAGCCCTATCGTGGCATGATTGCTGAAGCAATAACAACTCACAAGGATATACAAAAAGCTACCAACGAAGCGCCAAAGGCAATTCAATCCAGTTTGTTTGAACTAGAAGAAAGCAGTAATCATGTGCTTGAAAGTGCCATGTTGAAAGCTAAGCACGCCAGTCGGGTTATGCTTGACCTGTCCAAGTTAGATCAAAGTGATGCGAATTACGCAGCCATGCAACTGAGTCAACACTCTGCTGAAAATGAACTACAAAGCATGATTGCTGATTACAAGCAAATGCGTTCAAGAGTATATGGCATCACACAACGAGCGTCTGAAATGCAGCTTGAGTATAGTTCTGGTCCAAATAAAGGACTCACTGATTCTTTGAAAGAACTTGAAGCTTTGGAACAAGCAATGAAAGAACTTGAATAAGCTTTCGTGTATGTTGACGTAACATATTTTTTGACACCTCAGTTTTGAGGTGTCTTTTTTGTGGAAATATATGCTTTTAATCAGTCCGCAATGTGGGATACTTAAACCATTATTTAACCATTATTTTTTGTTTAACAAAGTTGTTTAAGCTTCACATTTTAGTGAGATAGGTTTAAGGTATGTATCGATTTCTCCCAAAAAATTACGTTTCTAGTCTAGTGGCGAAGATGACGTTTTTAAGCTTGATTATCCTTTCGCTGTCAGCTTGTTTGCCTTCTACAAATACCGATAATAGACAAGATGCACCAAGAGTGACGGTAGAGTCACCAACACAACAAGTTAGTTTTTATCCACAACAAACAGGCTTGACATGGCATTACTTGCCAGATGGTTATGAGCTTGACTCAGTGCCCGTTAAACGTCAAATAGCTGGTCCGAGGATGGCAGAAGGACAACTTTTTATCGTCGATAGGACTGTTGGTCGTGGTATAGATGTAACAAGTTTTAAGCAGTACCGAGAAGATGGGGTGTACAAAGCTAGAGAAGTAGGTCCAGGTTATTTGCTTCGTTTAAATCCGCCTATCCTTGAGCTACCTGCTCCGGGCAACATGCGAGTGGGTTATGTGTGGCAGGGAAGTTCAAGAACTGAGCTAACTTTTACTGATACAAGCTCTCTAAATAGAGAGCAAGTCTTTAATACGGACTATACCTACTCAATAGTAGATAAACGCTCAGTACAGCTTGCTGGTAAGCAGTTTGAAATATTCGTGATAAATCTTGAAAGTACGTTGACAAAAGGTGATGGTACAGCTGATAGTTTATCAAAAGAAATATGGTATTCACCGTACTATGGTGAGGTTCGTAACAGTTTTGGACAGTACCTTGTTGGTGGCTCAATTTTAGAGCAAAAGCGATAAAAGCCAAATCCTAAAATTTTGATTTATTGACCCTGTTTGTAAAGAACAGGGTTTTGTTTTAAGTGCTGAGCACTACAATGTGACTCAATTTTTTGAGTTGAATTGTAAGTTTTGATACGCTTGGAGGTGGATTTCCTCTTAATAATCGGGCGTGTCCTACAGTGTAAGAAGGTAGAATATTGGTATACTTTTAAGTGTTATAATCTTATCCATACCCTTGGGGATTTTTTGGGTGGCAGTTTTAC
>CALGZD010000221.1 GCA_937934635.1 uncultured Deinococcales bacterium | reverse complement strand
TCACCAACAAGTCCTGGCGGCAATCTGTCAATCAGCGTAAAGCTACCTGTACTTCCACCAACATTGCTGACACGAATTGTGTAGGTCAGTGATTCACCAACGGTAACTTGTGTTCTACTTGCCTCTTTTGAGACCGTGAAGGCAGCAGGGGCAGCACAGGCAACAGCCGTAACTGCGCTCGAGCTCACACTACCAAACCTTCCAGACACGGTTGCATTTGCAACAATCTGCGTCATACCAGAAGCAACAACATCACTAATTGGACCAGACATGGTGAAACTTTTTGTCTCACCTGGGAACAAACCAACACGCTCACTAAGCTGTGTGGAGGTCAGACCTCGTGGTACTGGCTGAAGTAAGGTCGCCATTCCCCAAGAACCACCTGTGTTCGTAACACTTACAGTGTAACCAAGTGTGTCACCGTCACAAGCAGCAGCAAGGCTAGGCGTTACTGATACTTCAAAATTTGCACCTGCTACACAGGTAAAGTTCGTGCCGTCAACTCGCATTCGACAGCTCGAGCGCACCCCAATAGTATTCGTATATTGATACGCAGAATCAGGCACACGGAACGAAAAGCCCCAGTTGCCTTGCCCTAAGCTGTAATCAAGCCAGTGCAAATCACCTGAAACAGGCTCGTCAGTATCAACACCATATGGATCAGTCAAACGAAACTGAAGTTCGTTTGGACCATCACCATCATAAATACCAACATAAGCTGTTTGCCCTGTTGTGTTGTTGATGCTAAAAGGCACCTGCCAATCACCACGGGTAATATTATAGTTCGTTAAATTTGGATCAACTATCGGTTCAAAAGCTTCAACATAGAGCTGAACTGCACTTGCTGGAAATGACTCAAACCCATAAATAAAACTGTTTTTGCCTTTCCCAAAGAACTTCGAGT
Source organism: uncultured Deinococcales bacterium (assembly GCA_937934635.1). The sequence continues at coordinate 3,267 of CALGZD010000221.1, read as the reverse complement.
TGATAACATATTCACCAGGTTCTAAAGCACCACGAAAGAGTGTATCTGTTCGGTGACTCTCAACCCCGTAGCTCTTTGCCGCCAAAGGGCGACCTGAGCTATTTAGGCTAAATTCCGAAGATACTTGCCCCTGACCTTGGTCATAGCGCTCATCTCCTAATTCGACACCACCCTGCCAATCAGCACGGTAGTCATCAGGATCAAACCCTGGCGAGTAAATACTAACAGCGACTTCTGCGGGTTGTGTCACAACCACAGTCATGTTGAATTCATTTCTTTCCCAATTCAACTCATCGCCAACAACAATTGACTTAAACATTTGCCCATTTAAGGGAACGTTTAGTGCTTGTCTACTACCTGTAGCGTTTTGTGCAGATACAACCGACAATACGGTTGCCAGCAAATAAAACAACAACAGGTGTACCTTAAATCGTTTCATCATAAAACCTTCCCCAAACAAAGCAACTTCCTTCCAATCGCTCATCTAATGTTTGTGTGATGATGCACCTCCCCCGAGGTTCATAAAATAATCTTCTTTAGTTTTATATATAGGTTTATAAAACTGTCTATGCATATGCCGCTCTAAATGCTGGTCTAAATACTGCTGTCTGTATGACGAATCTTGCCCATCTTGCCCAAAGGCTTCTTGCCCAAAAGCTTCTTGCCCACAGGCTTCTTGTCCAAAAGCTTGTCGTCGAGTAGATGCTCGGCCGTGCCTAAAACCTTGACCCCAATCATTAAAGCTAGATAACAATCCAGCTGGGTCGCTGCAACGCACTGGACCAAACAACAGCACCCGCTGCTGCCTTATGTCAGAATCTCCTAAAAAGGCAAACTCTGATTCATAAGCTACTGTTGATGGCATTCCTTCCATGTAGCAAACCTCTTTCTTGAAAGTTTCCAGTTAATGCTGGTAAACCGTCTTTTCTTAATGGCTTTGCCAATCAGCCGAAGCGCTTTACATCGATTCAATCCCTATTACTGATTTGTACCGATCAGTCTCTGAAAAATAATTAGTCAGTCCAGTTGCACTAACGAAGTTATTCTTTAGTGCGGCAACATATACAAGTCGGCGAACTGTATCTTGTTTGACATATACTTGCCATTCAAAATCCAGTGCAAAACTCGTAGCTAGACAGAGAAATCCTGCGCCACTTAATTGCAAAATTACAAGATGTATTATTGATTGGTGTTAACAAAACGGATTTAACTTTAATTACGGGTTAATAAATTAGTTAATGCAAACTTAATTGTAATTAAGGTAAGAAATAATGCAAACAAGGGTTAAGCCTTAGTCTCATCAGGATTTGTAGTTAAAATTACCTACCTTAAAATTGGCATTAATAATCTTGTCAGAGTTAGAAAAAAAGCCCCTAAAAATAATTTGTATCTTAGTTTCTAATATTCAAACTTAACAGCTTTTAGAGCCTCTTTTTCTTCCCTAAATTGCAAATATTCCTTTACTAATTTTCCATCAAATTAAATCGAATTACTACATATTGGCAACATTACGTATTCACTTCAGCCATTACTTTGTAAGAATTTTGTGTCAACATATACCAAGTTATAAACATGTAAACCTCAATGATTTTCAAACTCAACTTCAAGCTCAAATAATGCCTAAATTAACTACTAAGCTAACCTACATGAGCCTACATGAACATAGAAATCATCTGAATTAATTGTATACACTACGTGATATGACCAGCACTCCAAACACACCATCTGCTTCAGACCTAACTTCTGATATAGCTTTCCGCATTGGCTATGGTGAGGACGCTCACCGATTAGTGAAAGGTAAACCTCTGATTATTGGAAACATAGCCATTGAAAGCGACTTTGGTTGTGAAGCACACAGCGATGGCGATGTGCTCCTTCATGCCTTGAGCGATGCGCTGCTAAGCACCTTTGCCCTCGGTGATATTGGCACTTACTTTCCACCTTCAAATCAAAGCTACAAAGATGCAGATAGCGCAGAGCTATTACTCAAACTGTTCGATATGCTCAATCACACCATAGACAATTTCACTATCATCAACCTTGCTATAGTCATCACGCTAGACCAACCCAAACTAGGTCAGTACCGTTCAGCTATGCAAGAACGTTTAGCAGAACTTATTAGAATTGACGCAAAAAATATCGGTATTACCTTTAAAACCAGCGAAGGCTTAGCCTTGAATCATATCCAAGCTCGGGTTAGCGTCTTAGCTTCAGGCACTATTCACGCAGACACTAATCTAGATACTGCACTAGCTTTTGTACACAAATAGCCATATGTCAGCAATTACAAAAAAAATTCCTGTAGTGAGGTAGCGAAAAAACTTAGGTATTTAGCGTTAGAGACATAACAACACCCAACTTGAGGTAAAATCATCTAGCAATGCTGATTATCTAGCAATGCTGATTATCTAGCAATGCTGCGGGCATTATTAATGCAAATGCCATATAAGCACCCTATAAGCAAACAAATCGTAAGTTGTACCTATAGAAGCGCTTATAGCTAAGGGTATACTTGATACATCTTGGCGTTAGACACAGATGTTCTATGAGCTGTTCTAAGCAATCTGATATTCTAACCAATCTAAGGAGTTAAGCTATGAGCCTTGAAACTGGAAAAGCAGCACCAACCTTTACCCTCAAATCACACCTAGATAGTGAAATCAACCTTGAAGACTTCAAAGGGAAGAAAAACGTTGTCATTGTCTTCTACCCACTAGACTTCTCCCCTGTATGTAGCAATCAGCTTCCTGAATACTCAAGTCGCAAAAGTGACTTCAAAGCAGCAGATACAGAAGTTATCGGCGTAAACCGTGACAGCCTCTATGCACACAAAGCGTGGGCAGAAGCGTTTGGCATCGAAGTACCTCTACTTGCAGATATGAACGGCGCAGTGGCTAAATCATACGGTGTTTATTTAGAAGATGCAGGTATTAGCACAAGAGCTGTATTTATCATAGATAAAGAAGGCAACTTACGTTTTCAACACGTGGAAACATCTCCAGGTGAATTTACCTTGCATGCAGATGGAATTCTTGAGGAAATCGCAAAACTTTAGTTCAAAGCCACTTTAAAGCTACAGTAAAATTTTCTAAAAATTTTTTAGTTCCAGTCTAGATGACTGGAACTTTTTCATTGCTTATACCGAGTCCGACAATATCGTTAATTAAGTAAGCAACTAGAAGCGTCAGGTGCTCAACCACATTCTGCTTCCCAGTTATACCGAAGTGAATCATAAATGTCATAATTACCAATATGACGATGTCTTTT
>CALGZD010000220.1 GCA_937934635.1 uncultured Deinococcales bacterium | reverse complement strand
ACTTCTTTGTCTTGTCGCATGTAGCGCAAGGCTGCTTCGTTGCCTAAGTGCTTACGGAGTTGTAGATCGTTTTTACCAATAATTGCATCTTTAGGAAGCCCATATTCTTTTGCTAAAGCTTGATTTACAAACACATATTGACTCTTAACATTTTTTACAAAGATAAGATTTGGGTTCAAATCAATAAGTTGATTGAGAAAGCTAGTATTTTTTTTCAAAAATGTTTGTTGAATATCAACATGATTTCCATCGTCAGTAGTATTGTTGTCAGTGTTATTACTGAGAGTGATGGTTAGCTTTGCTGATTTTTTTGTTTTTGTTTGTTCGTTTTTTAGGTGTTTGCGTTGCTTATTCCTAAAAATAATTTTATACAAGCTGTCTAATTCAGAGGACAACATACAGTCATCTATGCCAGTAGAGAACAGAGTGGCTTCTTGTGCTAAGTTGCTTTCTGGGAGTAGTGCAATGCTTGGCATTCTAAGGTCATCAAAGTTCGTGCCTGATAGGGTATTTATATCAACATTGGAAGTGTCTATCAGTAAGGCATCGTAAACAACATCGTACTTGTCTATAAGTTTATTTAGAAAGTCATTGAGCGCGTTTTGGGAAGCTGAGAAGGTTAGCTCGAGCCCAGCTATATCATCTAACTTAGCAAAGTCTGCTTGATTGTTACTCAGCACAAGTATACGAAAAGCTTCTTTCTTAAAAGCTGTTTCTATGATGTGATTCGCTTGATTGCTATCAACAGGTTGTGAATGATCATGTAGCATAGGGGAGCGTGACCTGTGTACCTCTTTAGTTTAGATAGTGCACTTTTAGATTGTTAAAATTTAAATTTGTAACAACAAGTCTAAAAAGTAATGGTGTAGAGAAAACTGTGTAAAGAAAACTGTGTAGAGAAAACTGTGTAGGGAATAAAGCAACTAAAGTCATTATGAGTAATTTTGCATCACAGTGTTCTTAGTCTTTAAACCAGATTACAGGTTATAAAAGACTATGAGATGTTCTGTTAATTGAGTGTGAAGGCACATTTGGAATTGTAAAACTTTTCCACGAATCACTGACCTAATACTAAACTGAAAGATGAATGTCATAAAGATATAGTCGCAAAGATTGCGAAATAACCGAAGGATAAAGGCTTGAAAACCTTGTGTATTGACTGGGATTATGACATTTATGATTCACTTCGGTATAAGTCAGTGAATCGTGGAACTGCTATCTGTATCTAATAATCTGTGAGTTATCTAGATATCTCCATAAAAATGATATAAAAATGACATCAGACTAAACTAATCAGACTAAACTAGGGATATAAACGGAATGGGTATGATTTAGCATGGGGCAACATTACGTAGAAACGCTAGAAAGTGTTTCTCGCTGTTGGAATCTTTTTTGCAACCGCTATGAAAAATACGTGTAGACTTTACTTTACAATGGATTTAAGCGAAATTACTATTAGTAAGCCAAGCGCTCTTTTTTAGATTTAATTTCTGGGATGCTTTCAAGTCCAGCTTCTTGAGAAGAACTTTCTTCAAAGTTATCTGTAATCTCTTCTTCGATAGTTCCTATTTCTATATCATAATCATAGTTGTCTTCATCTTCGATGAAGCCATCGCTTAAGTCAGATTGCGTTGCTGCCATCACGAAGCTTTGCTGGCTTGTAGCATGACGTAAACCTACCTCGTACTCGATTAGACCTTGGGCGTAATATTTTGCTAGAAGCTCATCGAAAAGGACCATGCCATCTGTTTTAGCATCTCTAATAGCATCATAGAGATTAGATGTTTTTTCAGCATCTTTAATCATGTCCCGAACACGTAGTGTGCCCTTAAGGACTTCTACGGCTGCAATTCTGCCACCATCTGCTTTTGGAAGCAGCATCTGAGAAAGAATGGCTACTAAAGATTCTGCGAACATTGTGCGTGCTACTGCTTGTTCGTGCGGTGGAAATAGGTCTGTCATACGTGTGACGGTTCTAACTGTGTCTATGGTGTGCATAGTACTGAGAACTAAGTGCCCTGTTTGTGCCGCCTCTAGTGCAGCAGCAGCAGTGGTGTAGTCACGGATTTCACCGATCATGATGACATCTGGGTCTTGGCGCATAGCACCGATTAAAGCCTCTGAAAAGGTTTGCACGTCTTTGCCCAGTTCACGTTGCACAATGATTGATTGCTTTGGAGTATGGACATATTCAATGGGGTCTTCAACCGTGACAATCATTTTATTGTTTGACTTATTAATCTCATCGATAATGCGAGACATGGTTGTTGATTTACCAGACCCTGTAGGACCTGTTACAAGGATGAGTCCTTTTTCTTGCTTACATAGGTAATTGATAAGATCTTCTTCGATATTCACAACAGCGAGTTGAGATTCATCTGAATTGATGACTCGGAAGACCGCACTAACAGCACCTTGTTGGCGGAACATATTGACACGAAATCTCGCATAGCCAGGAATAACATAGGCTAAGTCAAGCTGTTGCCGTTCTGCGAATTGCTGCTTTTGTTCTTCATTGCACAGAACTTCAATTAAGCTTTCCAGATACTGAGGACTAAGTTTAGCTTGCCCCACAGGAATCAGCTTTTTGGATTTACGTCCTGCTGGAGGCATATTTGCGTGCAAATGAATGTCTGAAGCATCTTGCTCTACAAATCGCCTGAGAAGGTCATCAATGTGCATAACTTCAACTATAGACAAATTTTGGCACATGAATCACACAGCTATCGATGTACTGAAACCTTATGTGAAGATACTGAAGTCATGCTTAAAGCTTTGTTCCTTATATGGGAATTTCCTATGTATAAATTAAATCTATTATTAAGTATCTATAGGTTAGCTATACTTGTGAAGTGTGTTTTTAAGCTTAGGGAGACTTTCGAAATGTTAGCAAAAATGTTAGCAAAACTGTCCTGACAGCATTATAGCTTTTGCTGTGTTTGCACTGTGTTTGTGCTGTGTTTATGCTGTGTTTGCACTGTATTTTTGCTCTCTTTACACTCTCTTTACACTCTCTTTATGCTTTCTTTTTGCTGTGTTTGTGCTCTCTTTGTTCTTTTACGCTTTAGTGTTAGAAACACTAGTCAGTAGGAGGGGCTTGGCGATAAACTAGCAGGCGTGCAGTACTTTATTGAGGCCTTTCAGCAAGCGATACAACTTATCTTTCCGTTGAATGTAGAGGTTGCTGATGCCTTATGGCGCTCTTTGTGGGTATCAAGTATTGCAACCATGCTAGCAAGCCTTATGGCAATACCGCTTGCAGGTCTAATCGCCCTTAATGAATTTAGAGCTAAGCGCTTTGTTGTGAGCCTTTTTTCTACTTTGATGGCTTTGCCTACAGTTGTTGTAGGTCTCTTTTTTTATGGTTTACTGACAAGGCGAGGTGCTTTTGGTGGTCTTGGCTTGCTTCATACGGAATATGCGCTCATTGCTGCTGAGGTTGCTCTGTCACTTCCGATTATCACACGCTTATCCATTACAGCGTTGCATGGGGTGGACAAAAAACTGCGCCAAAGTTTGCGAACACTTGGGGCAAATAATCGTCAGATTCTGTCTCTGACATTGCGTGAAGCTTTTTTGGGGATTAGTATTGCTGTTGTTACGGGTTATGGTCGTGCCATTAGTGAGGTTGGTGCTGCTATGATTGTTGGTGGCAATATTAAGGGGAGTACGCGTACCTTAACAACATCGATTGCCTTGGAAAGTTCTAAGGGAGAGTTTGCAACTGCGATGGCGATGGGCTTAGTACTGTTAGCTGTGTTTTTTCTGGTCATACTTGTTCTGAACCTTTTATTGTTGCGTTTAGAGGACAGCTGATATGCAGATTGAAGCACATAATTTAGTCAAACATGGGCGGGATAAGGCACGACTTTCTTTGGAGTATTTTACTGCGCTTAGTGGAAAGATTACAACAGTTATTGGACCAAGTGGGTCAGGGAAATCGACGTTGATGAGGCTCTTGGCAGGGCTCGAGCCCCCCGATGCAGGTGACATAAGCTTTAATGCCCAACCATACACTCAAAAACAGCTACAGAGCTGTAGCACTTTAGTAATGCAACAACCTGTCCCAATAAAAGGAACAGTCTTATTCAACACCATGTTAGCGCCACGCTTTAAAGGAATTTCAAAAGCTGAGTCACAAGCGATAGCTATGGAGTGTCTGGCTAAAGTGGGTCTTGCTGATTTGGCACAGGTGAGTAGTAAAAAGCTATCTGGCGGTGAGTTGGTGCGTCTAGCCTTAGCAAGGGCGCTTGCTAAAGATGCGGATGTTCTACTACTTGATGAAGCGACTGCCAACCTTGATCCGAGCAATATTGAGCGTATTGAGAGTGTTATTAGGAAAGAAGCAGCAACAGGAAAAATTGTTTTGGTTGTAACGCATAATCTGGCACAGGCACAGCGTATTGGTGATAGTACTG
>CALGZD010000219.1 GCA_937934635.1 uncultured Deinococcales bacterium | reverse complement strand
GCTATACAGTTGCGAAAAAGTATGCAAATTACATTCTCAGCTTTAAGCAGTCAGGATCTGGAGTAGAGGTTCAGCTAAAAGGCAACTAATCTCACATGAATTCCTACATGAATTCCCACATATATGGATTTTATGAATCCTGTAAGTGAACAACAGTATTACTCTTTACGATACAAAAAAATCTGGATGGCATAAATTTACACCTCAAGAAGTTAATTTTCTTGAGGTGTTTTTATTTGAAGGAAAATAATGAACTACACAAATAAACGTTTTATTTATTCCCCAGAATCTACCGTACGAGGTACTTTAAAGTAGCCATCTTCACTCTCAACAGCCACACCCATTGCATCTTCATGACTAAAGGTTGCTTTTTGCACATCTTCCCTAAAGACATTGTACATATCAATAGGACGTGCCATTTCTTCAACACCATCTGTATCTAGTTCATTGAGCTGCTGGAAATACTGCAAAGTCTTGTTCAAATCTTGCTTAATCGATTGGGTTTCTTCGTCACTTAACTGCATTCTGGCCAAGTCTAGAAGATGCTGCATATCTTGATCACTAATGACATCACTCATGCTAGACAGTTTAACAGGTTAAGCCCTCCATTCACTACAGACACAACTTTATAGTTAAAGCACTAGGGTGCGTCCCCTATGAAATAGCATGTTTTTAATGCACAAAGCTACGATACTACGACACACTGTGGGAGCAAATTTCACAGTCACTCAGCATTACACTGTTCATTCATAAACTGAAAAGGTGTGTCCCAAGCTCTCTTAATATAGCTACATGTGTTTTCAACCTTGAATGGGACACACCACTAAATAGTTTGCAATTGCATATCATCTGAAAACGTTGCTGTTTGCTTACTAACTTGGGGCTTTCCCAATGTATTCAGATAAACCAACAAAACTGTACCTTCAAAACCAGTTTCTTCAGCGGTCAGTCGTCCACCATGTGCTTCTACGATACGTCTGGCTATAAACAGTCCTAAGCCACCTGTTCCAGCGGTATAACTCTTTCCAGCGATAGTAACGGGTTGGTCGTTAAAAGGCTGTGCAAGCTTTTCTATCGGTGCAGGCAAGCCAGGACCATCATCACGAATGCGAATTAAGCCATTAAAGATTGTAATTTCAATTTCAGATTTTGCATAACGCAACGCATTGCCTATCAAGTTATAGAGCGCCCTTGCTAACTCCTGCGAATCTACTTCAGCGAAGGCTGTCCCTTTTACTGAGACCTCTACCTTATTCTGGGTACTAACTGTTCGCAGGTTATCAACAACACGGTTAACCAGTGTTGCTAAATCAACTTCTTCTTTTTTAAGCTGTACACCTTCACGATCAAACTTATGGGCAACAACTAGCTTTTGAACTAAAGCAATGAGTCGCTCGTTTTCGTCAATGATTTGGTTTATCAAAAGTAGGCGCTCATCTTTACTTAAATTGTCTTTATCACGCACTAGTGCTAGTACATTATTAGTAGCTACCAAAGGTGTTTTTAAATCATGCATAAGCGTGGCAACAAAGGCATTGCGCCGAGATTGCTCTGTGGCAATTCGCTGGAGTAAGTCATTAAAGGCATTGCTAAACGCTAGAACTTCTTGTGGCGCTTCCTCTAAATCAAGCTTTGCAGTCTGAAGCTCTGCTGGTTTAGCTCGTAGTAGGTGAACCTGTGTGGTTAAAGCACTGAGTGGCGAGAGCAATTGCAGTGCCAGCCAATAGCCGATGACAACAGCAATAGCAATTGAAAGCATTACCCAACCAACTAAAGGCAGTAAAAAGCCTGTGCCAAGCGCTTTCCAACTTGGCAACAGCAACGCCCATATAAATAAGTTAGGTATAACAACAAGAATAGAAATAACGAGTGCCACACGACCTTTAAGACTCATAAAGTCTATTTTTGGAACAAAGCATAAGCAAAGTGTCAGTAAAGTGTCAGTGACCCATGTGCTTTTAGGTTAAACTAAGGTAATTCGTAAGGTTCTGTGAAGATTTTGGCTCAATATGAGTGCTTTTCGATAAAGTTCAGCTTTGTATGAGACGAATAACTTAATCTCAAACCCTATAAAAATAAATAACAAAAGAGACAGAACCTTAAACATGAAAACGACATCCTTCTTGATTATGGCTCTTTGAATGTATGAGTGGTAGCTTTCTACACAACTATTGCAAATGCCTGTGCTTATCGAGCTTCTCAGGTCATTTCTTACTGAAGCACCACACCATTAATCATAGAACTTTGATTATTAGTTTTAAGGAGACGACCTAAAATGACAACACATCCACTTGCTGGAAAACCAGCACCCGCTTCATTACTAGATAATATTCCCAGACTTGTTTCACACTATTACAGCATTCAACCTGACATGACCAATCCTAGACAACAGGTCAGCTTTGGCACCTCAGGACACCGAGGTGTTTCTAGTGATGGCAGTTTTAACGAAGAACACATTCTGGCAATTTGCCAAGCAACTGCTGAATATAGAAAAGAGCAAGGCTATACAGGTCCACTCTTTTTAGGTATGGATACACATGCATTATCCGAGCCTGCATTTATCACAGCTATAGAGGTTTTAGCAGCACACGATATCGAGCTATATATCGATGAAAACATGGGCTTTACGCCAACCCCAGTCATTTCCCATGCCATTTTGGCGCATAACAAGAAAAACCCTGCTAAACAAGCAGGTGGCAGGCAGGCAGATGGTATTGTCATCACACCATCACACAATCCACCAAGCAATGGTGGTTTTAAATACAACCCACCCTCAGGTGGTCCTGCTGATACTGCTGCAACAAGTTGGATTCAAAACAGAGCCAATGAAATTTTGGAAGACAACTTAATAGATGTGCTGCAAATGCCTTATAAAGGTGCATTGGAAAAAGAGACAACGCACAGACATAACTACATCCAGCCCTATCTAGAAGACTTAAAACATGTTGTAGACATGGATGCCATTGCACAGTCAGGTTTGAAAATCGGCGTTGATCCCATGGGTGGCGCAGGTCTTGCCTATTGGGAACCCATGGCAGAGCACTATGGCATTAACTTTGACATTGTTAATCAACGGGCAGACCCACACTTTGCATTTATGACAGTTGATAAAGATGGCAAAATCCGTATGGACTGTTCTTCGCCATATGCTATGGCAAGTTTGATTGCTCTCAAAGACAATTATGATATTGCCTTTGGCAATGACCCTGACTACGATCGACACGGCATCGTGACTAAAGCAGCAGGATTGCTTACGCCTAATCACTACTTAGCAGTTGCGATTAACTATCTTTTTCAAAATCGTCCTGATTGGTCAGCAGACGCTGCGGTAGGTAAAACACTGGTTTCCAGTTCTATGATTGACCGTGTGGCAAATAAATTAGGGCGCACATTAGCAGAAGTACCTGTAGGCTTTAAGTGGTTTGTAGATGGCTTACTAGATGGTTCTTATGGCTTCGGTGGTGAGGAATCTGCTGGTGCATCATTTTTACGCATGGATGGAACAGTATGGACAACTGACAAAGACGGTTTCATTCTTGACTTGCTGGCTGCTGAAATTATGGCAAAGACTGAACAAGACCCTGCGGAGCACTATGC
>CALGZD010000218.1 GCA_937934635.1 uncultured Deinococcales bacterium | reverse complement strand
TTTGTATTTTCACACAGATGCCTCGACCTCTAGTGATGCTAAGTGTAAATGGCTTGGTCAAACTCTGCATCCGTACAGTGACTGCTTACTTTTTGTAAATGAAGTAAATGCTACCTATCAAAACCCTAATTTGGTAAATGATTCGGGGACACCTTCGAGACCGATGAAATTAACAGCTCAAAAGCAGAGTGTTCTGGCATTTAGTGGTGTAGATTTGAGAAGTACTAATGTATTTGGGGGAAGCTATACGGATGCTACTGTTTTGACTACTGATATATATGGAGTTGCATATTCATCAAGGAATAGTTTTAAAGTTGGTGCAAATACTGAATGATCAGGTAATTGGTATTAGTGCATCTATTGACTTCTTTCCTATTAGAAGTTAATAGATTTTTAAAGTGGATATTGTATGGCTTGGCTGTCAATCACTTATCAAATTTAAAAACAACCTTATACGCATCATCAAAAGCAAGCCGTGCTTTAAAGGTCTTACCTGTACTTGATTTAAAGTTTACTGCTTTTTTCGTTTCACCAGATTTTATAAGTTGTTTTAAAGCTGTGGCACTGAGTGCCTTACTTGCCATATTTTTCCATAAGATAAAGCCACAGCTTTTATCTGGGCAGGTCAGACTTTTCGGATAGTCAATAAGAACTTTTTCTTTACATTTTGGGCAAAGCCCTAGACTACTAGCTGTTTTCGTTCTTTTGCTTTTAGCGCTACTGCTAGCACTGCTGCTTTTTGTTTTTGTAGTTTTAGACTTATAGCGATTTTGATAGCGATTTTGCACCATACCAGCAGGGGCAGGTGGTGGTTTGAGTGCAAGAATTTCAGAAATAAGATTATGGGTGTATTTTTCTATCTCACTTTGAAATTTATCTTTGCTTAGACTTTCATTCTGAATGCACTTAAGTGCATATTCCCACTTGCCAGTTGTTTTGATGTCAGCAAGCGGAAGCCCTTTAATCACATCATAGATGAATAAACCATTTTCGCTAGGAACGAGTGCTTTACCTTGCTTTTTGATGTATTCACGTTTTTGCAAAAGCTCTATAATGCTTGCTCTAGTTGCAGGTGTGCCGAGGCTAAATTTGTTTTCGATTTCTTCGTCGTCTTCTTCACCTTCTTCAACTTCTACTAAGTCACCAGCCCGCTCCATCATACTCAGGAGCATAGCTTCTGTGAGCAGGGGTGGTGCTTTGGTTTTTCGCTCAGGATTTTTGATGTCAATAATCTTGGTTGTATCACCTTTTTTAAGGTTTGGAAGTTTTTCCTCAGCATCGTTTTTGGAAGCAAATACTGAGATTTCACGCCAGCCCTCAACTTTGATAACGGTGCCTTTGGAAATAAATGTATGTCCTTCTTCAGTGAAAGTATAGGTTGTTAGTTCTTTTAAACAGTTAGGCATGAAAGATTGCACCAAGCTAGCAGCGATGAGCATGTACACATTTGCTTCGTCTTTTGAAAGGCTAGCTGGGTCAACCCGTTGTGTTGAAGGGATGATGGCGTGGTGATCGGTGACTTTTGCGTTATTAAAATACCTAGAGCTATAATTTAGTTTTTCCAGATTTATCTTATCTGTTTTGAGTGTGGGAATTTGCATCAGCTTTTTGAGCTGTGTAGGCATAGCTTTTTTCATGTCGTTACTTAAATAGCGTGACTCGGTTCTTGGATAGGTGATGCGTTTTGCCTCGTAAAGTTTTTGGGCTATATCCAAAGTTTTTTGTGCGGTGTAGCCAAAGAGGCTATTGCAGCGTTTTTGTAGGTTGGTTAAGTCAAAGAGCAGGGGAGGCTGTTCGCTTTTGTTTTTCTTTTCTGCGGTTGCTACATCGATTTCAGTTTTGCTTTTAAAGTTTTCTACGAGTGCTTCTGCATCTGCTTTGTTGTGAATGGCTTTTGCATATTTAGCAATGAACTCGATACTCTCAGCCTCAAGTACCAAGTCAGGTTGCCAAAAGGTGGTTGGTACAAAGTTGATATGTTCAAGATAGCGTTTAACGACCAAAACAAAGGTTGGTGTTTGTACTCTGCCTAAACTGTAGACATTGCCTCGATTGACCTTTGTTGTGATGGCTCTGGTGCTGTTTAGCCCAACAAGCCAGTCAGCTTTAGCTCTACTAATGGCAGTATCGTAAAGTGCCTGATAGTCAGAGGCATCTTTTAGGTTATTAAAACCTTCTTTGATAGCTTCATCTGTTAGGGATGAAATCCAGAGACGTTTGATGGGCAGTTTAGAATTCATCTTTTCACCTATTTTTTCATAGATTAGCCTGAAGATGAGTTCGCCTTCACGTCCCGCATCAGTAGCGCAGATGATTTCTTTACTTTCTTTGACAAGTTTTTTGATGGTGTTGAATTGCTTTTTGCTGCCAGGATTTTCTATCAACTCTAGTTTGTAGTCTGTGGGGATGATAGGCAGCAGTGCAGGAGTCCACTTTTTGTATTGTTCGCCGTAGGCATCTGGCGGAGCGAGTTTGACTAGGTGTCCAAAAGCCCAAGTAACATTGTATTGATTGTTACTGAGGTAGCCATCTTTGCGGTTGCCTACACCCAGTACACGTGCAATATCTCTAGCTACGCTGGGTTTCTCTGCGAGAATCGTAATCACAGTTTAGTTTACCTTTTTTAGGATCTTAAATACTATTTATTCGAGGTAAAATCCAGATAATTCTTAAGCTTATGCCAAGAAGAACCCCAGCTAGCATCAAACACAGTAGACGAACAATGCGTGGTCGTCGATATTCTCTGCCAAAGAGCGGAATGGGATCATTTAGACCGATGTATAAAAAGACTGCCGCTATACCTAAAAAGGCTAGTGCCATTAGAAGTAAGTGGATAAAGGGCATAATTTAGCTTAGCATGTTTTGCTAATAGATGAGAATATGGTGAAATGGGTGATGCGTCTCTGCATCTATATCTATCATGTGTCCATCGTTAGTTATGTTGTTGCATTACGGATGTACCAAAAATTAAGGAGAATTTTGCAGCGCGGACAAGATTATAGAAGTGGTGTGTTGAAATGTTTTTAGGTATAGATTTAGGTACAGGTTCTGTAAAAGTTTTGCTACTTGATGAAGCTGGGCAGATTGTTCATCAAGCATCTGTAAGTTATTCAGTCAATGCACCACAGTCAAATTGGGCAGAAACTAATCCTATGGATTGGTGGCATGCTACTTGCCAAGCTGTTAAGGCTTGTACTGAAAACTATAAAGAAGATGTAAAGGCAATTAGCTTTTCTGGACAAATGCATGGTGTAGTTTTGTGTGATGATGCAGTGCAACCACTGCGACCTGCAATCCT
>CALGZD010000217.1 GCA_937934635.1 uncultured Deinococcales bacterium | reverse complement strand
ATTATCTGAAAGTTCACTGTCTCCACAAATTGATTTAGATAGTTGTGTGCAAACACTCCTTGAACTACTGAATATTCCCTCACCCACAGGATTTACAGAAGATGCAATAACTTATGTCGCTTCTTTTCTGAATGATTTAGGTATTGTGTATGAACGAACGCCAAAAGGGGCACTGGTCTGGCATTTATTTGCAGATTCTAAGGTGAGTGATGCGAATCAGGCACGTTCCGTAGCAGTTCATATTGATACCTTAGGGGCAATTGTACGAGAAGTTAAGCCTTCTGGGCGTTTAAAACTTAGTCCGATTGGGAGCTACAAGTGGGCAACTATTGAAGGTGAGTACTGCAAGATTCATACGCAGTCTGGCAAAGTATATACAGGCACTGTTGTGAATGTTAAGCAGTCAAGCCACCTTTTTGGGGAAGAGTTAGAGAGGCTCGAGCGCAATGCAAAGACTCTCGAAATTCGTATTGATGAGAAAACCTCTTCCAAAGAACAAACAAAAAGTTTGGGCATTAATGTAGGAGATTTCATCTCGTGGGATAGTCGTGCCACACTAACTGAATCGGGTTTTATCAAAGGTCGTCATTTAGACAATAAAGATTCAGTGGCTATTGCGCTAGCAGTGACAGAAGCTTTGGTCAAATCTGGACAAAAACCTGCTTCAAACATACACTTCTTTGTCTCTAACTATGAAGAAGTAGGGCATGGTGCAGCAGCAGGTATTCCTTCGGATACAAAAGAATTGCTTTGTATAGATATGGCAGTGATTGGTGAGGGTCAGCAAGGTAGCGAGTATGGTGTAAGCCTATGTGCTAAAGATAGTTCTGGACCTTATGACTATGCTATGAAGCAAAAGCTGAGTCAATTAGCAAGTAGCAATGATATTGATCTAAAAGTAGATATATATCCCTACTATGGCTCAGACGCTTCAGCAGCTTGGCGAGCAGGTGGAAATTTCCCCACAGCTCTTATAGGACCTGGCGTAGATGCTTCGCATTCCTATGAACGAAGTCATAAAAAAGCTTTAAAAGCAACAGCAGAATTATTACTTGCATATTGTTTAACTGACTGATTGAAGTGCTTTAGTTGTCATTCAATTTCTTATATATTTGAACATTATTAATCCTAGATTAATGCATGGTTAATATATGGGTCTTTTAGCTAGTTTTAGCCCTCAAATGGTAGTTTCAGAGCTTCTTTTGTAAGCTAAATCCAACAATACCATTTCATTAAAGCTCAAAATCCTGTACAATAGGACAAAATAAATTCAATTTAGCCCAATTGAGTTATTAAAAAGCTTAAAGTGCTGGAATTTATTTGAACTGTAATACTTTGGCGAGTTGTTTGAACATTTACTGGCTTTCAGATGCAAATTACTTTTAAGCTTATTTGCTCTCAAAACCAATTAGCAAGTTTACTACGTTATCATGGTTAGTAGTAATACTTGTAAAAGTGTCAAATAGCATGAGCTAAGAAATTAGGGGAAGATATGTCAACGCAAGAATATCCAAGCTTAGTGTGGCACCTCAAAAACACTGAACTGTTTGAAGATTTATCTGAAGATGATCTTGAACAACTGTCACGCTTAACACCTTATAAACGTTACAAAGAAGGCGACATCATCTACTTCATGGAAGATCCAGCCGATGCGCTGTATTTCATCCGTGATGGGATGGTCAAAATCTCAATGTATTTCCCAAATGGTAAGGAAATGATTCTTGCTTTATTGGGTAAATATGATGTTTTTGGTGAGTTACTTCTCTTACCAAGTGAGCGTCGTCCAAATCAGGCAGAAGCCGTTATGGATACTACACTTATTGTGCTTCCAGAAGAAGATTTCCATAAGCTTCTTACGACACATCCACAAATTGCTATGAAGTTCATTCAGGTTATGTCAACCAAGCTGTGGCAGTCACAAGCGTGGTTTGCTGAACTTGGAGCTTTTGATGCCCCTGGGCGTTTAGCTAACTTGTTACTTCGTTTAGGCAATGACTTTGGTGTCGAGAGTGAACGTGGCACGGTAATTGAACTCAACCTGACTCAGCAGGATTTAGCTAAGATGATTGGTGCTACACGTGAGACAGTTAGTCATTGTTTAGCTCGCTTGTTGGAGTTTGGTGCTGTACGTCGTAGACGTTCACCAATTGCTGTAAATATGGAAAAACTACAAGAATTTCTTGATGAAGCAAACGAGTAATAAGCGCTTCAAGTACTAAGTCACAAATGAGTTCGAGTCTTTGTACTTACTAACAATTAAGTACTTACTAACAATTAAAGCTTGAAAATGAGGTCAGACTTTGGGGGTTTTGGCTTCTTTTGCTTTTTAGCAGGTAGTAGATATTCTAAAGTAAAGTCTAACCGTGTTTTTAAGTGGTAGTTCAGGTAACTAGCGGACTAAACTAACTAAACTAACGTACCTGACGCTTTTAACGCATTCTTTTACTAGATATAGTTTCGGACACAGTATAGTTTTGGACACGGTATAGTTTCTGACACAGTATAGGTTTGATAACTGTGAACAAATACATACAGAGTTTGAAGAACTTAAGGCTGCTTGGTAGTTAGAAATTAGATAGTTTTCAATCTAGATTTTTTATTTAGCTACTTTAGAACAGTTATAAAGATACGCCTAATTCACCACGAGTAATCTGAAAATTTACATTGCCCTGTAGTGTCATCTGGGGTTGGATTTCGCGAGAAGCTGCATTGCTAATTAGCTTGGCTAAGGCTTCAATATTACTGTCTAAGGAGTGGCTTAGCACTAAGTCAATATCACTATTACTTTTGCCTGTTGGACTTTCAAAATGGCTCAGTTGAAATACAGGAATCATAGGATGACTTTGGACTGCTTGTGCATGTGCATGGAACAAAATTATGTCTACACCAGTTGCTCCTAAACCACTAAGGCACTCGTCGATATTATGACTAGGACAAGCCATAATGTGAAATCCAGCATTCTTGGCTTGGGCAGCATAATCTAAGCTTGCAGTTGTTTTTGTGAGATTTAGTCTACTTTGGTAGAACTCTGAACTTATAAGTGTGCCTTTATCTGGAGTTACGATAGTTCCACCAGCTTTGACAATACCTTTAGTAAATGTGCTGAGTGCTTCAAGACTTTCTTCTGGAAGCTCTTCGAAGCTGACTAGCCCAATGGTCAATTCCCCTAAGCTTTTTTGTTCAATGGTTGGTGCAGAGGAATTATCTAGTTTTGACTGAAACCAAGTTTCTATGTTTTCTTGTGCTTTGCTGATTCCACCATCAAGCTGGATACTGCCCCAACCATAGGGTTGCTCACTTAAAGATTGCTTATTGATAGCATTCCTCATGAAATCGTTGTGTGTCATTTCACAGCCGTGCTCGAGCAAGTAGGCAAACCTTACCATCGGGTGTTGCAAGTAACCCAACAGTGTGGCTATATAATTGTCTTGATTAGATGCACCACAGCCTTCGGTATGGGCAAGTGCCACATAACGACTTAAACCTTGCATTTTACCTAAGTTTTCTTGATTTAGTGTATCTGCAATCATGTTGGCAATCTGCCCAGAACACAAACTTGTTGGCAAAATAAGCCCTATTTGCTCTGTAGCATAGCCATCATCAGTAGCTATGAGCATAGCTTCCGTTTGTTTTATAAGCTTGCGGTGCTGACTACTTAAGCTTGTATCGATATCTATCGGCTGACCTGTTAATTTTGGTTGTTGTTGTAAGGTGCTTAAATTGCTGACATCAGTTTGTTGCCAGTTGCGCCAAATCTGTACCTGAGCGTGACCTGCTTGTTCACCAACACTATGTTGTCCAGAAACAACAGCAAGACTATAGTCAACTAAGTCTTTACCTAAATCATCTAAGGGCGTACCGTCAAGATAGGCCCCTGCATTGACATCCATATCAGCTTCTAATAGATTGTAGCGCTCAGTCGTTGTTACGATTTTGACAGTCGGTACAAAAGGAAAGTTTGTGATTGAACCATTGCCTGTAACAAAATAGATAAGATTACAGCCTGATGCAACTTGTCCAGCGATACTTTCTAAGTCATTGCCTGGGCTATCCATAAAATAAAAACCTGGGGCTTTCATCCGTTCACCATAATCAATAACTGCATCGAGACGTACATCAGGATGTTTTTTCATGGCTGCGCCAATAGATTTGAGCATGATATTGTACAAGCCACGAAATTTATTGCCCCCCGAAGGATTACCCTCCGCTGAGCTACCGTGCCAAGCAACACGTTCTTTAAAGCGTTCGATCATCATCAAAAAACGTTCAGCCGTAGACTTGTCTTTGACCTTAGCCAACATATATTTTTCAGCGCCAATAAGTTCATCAGTTTCTGCAATGTTTGCGCTGCCATCTTGGGCAATAACTTCTTTAGCCACCCATGCTGCCAGTGGATTGCCAGATATTCCAGAAAATGCATCTGAACCGCCACATTGCAAAGCAATCTTTAGTTCTGACATAGGTTGTTTAGTGCGTTCATGACTATTGCACTGTTCTAACCATCCTTCGATGATGACTGTGCCACGTTCTAACATAGCCTCAAAACTGCCAGAGAGCTGCAAGAATTGGTGCTCGAGCGCCAAAATAGGATAGTCATGTTCACGCATATAGCCTTGTAGC
>CALGZD010000216.1 GCA_937934635.1 uncultured Deinococcales bacterium | reverse complement strand
TCATAAAGACCTAGCCAAAAATCTAGTGCGTTTTACCTTTTGCAAAACAGATGAAGCACTAAACGATGCGGTAAAAAGACTAAATAACAACCTATAACTCACATCTTGCAGTTGTATAAATTTGCGTTCTAAACGCTATTCTAATTTGTGGAAAGTCTCAAAAACACCAATATCAACAGCTTTTCAAGAAATACTCAGAAAACTCAAATGGATGAATATACAAGAAAAGCCCTAAATATAAGGCTTTTTGAATAAGTGCAAGATGTCAGATAACAGATGATAGATGGTTCTTACTACATTTAACGAACAACCTCTATTGCAACAAAGCAACAAACCAACAAGGTATTCACAAAAAACATCTTGTCTTGACAAGGCATATGTTGATTACATTATTTCTAAGACAAACTTCGATTTATTGCTCATCCCTGTTCATTAATAAACTTTAAGTTGGCATTTGCCCTTAATAAAATCTAATTGTTTTACACAGATTACTTTAAAATGTGTGTAGAATCACAAAATATTTAACTGCAGTTTTACCTTGAGATAAATTACCGTCTTTTATTATTATAACTAAAAGCTGCGCGTCTACAGTTTTACAAAAATATACCTTACGTTACTCAGAATAATAATTACACAAAAATTTTGCCTAAATAATGCATAGATAAGGTGTATATCTCAACCTTTCATTTCAATAAACTTTAGATGAGCATAAAATGACAACTCTAGTCGCAAATCATCAGAGCAAAAGTCTAGAAATACCCACGAACTCAGTAAAATAAAAGACTTTCAAGATATGAGAGTTAATGAATTTCTTTCATAAAGCCATTAACAAGTAACGCCCCTGAATACGTTTTACTTCAGACAGTGTCTGCTTTGGAAACAGTTGTAAAATATTTTCGAGCATCTGCAAACAAATAGGTAATGGCCTTTATTAACACCGTTATTTTTATAACATCGTTATTTATAGAAAAACTGTTTAGGCACAACAGCTTTGTCACTTACATTTTTTGCTAGTCGATCAAATAAGGTTTTTTACAACAATTAAATGTTCTGGGAGGAACAGTATGAAGGTTTTAAGGGAAATCGGCTTTTATAAAGCCGTCCGCTATCCAGCCTTGCTGTTAGCGGTATTTATTTTGAGTGCTTGTGGAAACATAAGTTCCATCAGCGCTGGATTTAATGGCGTCATTGACTACTCAACTGGTTTGTCAATCAACTACGCCGTTGGTTTAGTCACACTGCACCACGATGGTAATCTACTCATTAATTCAGACTTTGATAATAATGATTCTGATGCTTGGCTAAACTGTAATAGCAGTAGTCCAAAAAATAGTATTATCAGCGGTGGTAGTTTACACATGAGCGGAACATCATGTGTCTATCAAACCATTCCAGCAATTGCAGGTGATGACTATACATTAACTTGTAATGCTGAATCTGATGGCTACTATTCTGAAGCTACACTAGTCATGCTAGATAGCAACTTCCACACCATCGACGAGCAAACTGTTGTTATTGATAACTTTGACCCAGCAGATAGATCAGCATTTCTAACTGCGCCAGCGCACACAGTGTATGCAGCAGTAACACTATACAGCGAGGGTGAAACAATTCATAACGAGTGTGTTTTAAGCAATACAACTGACCCTGAGCCAATCACACCGCCTGCACCAGCACCAGCACCACCAGCGCCTCCAGCAGGTGATGAGCTTTTAGTTAATCCTAGCTTTGATGGGAATGCTGGCTGGACGAACTGTGGCAACATGTATGCATATGGCATCAGTGGCAGTAGCTTAAACATTTCTGGTACAGCTTGTATTTTCCAAACTGTGGAAGCAACACCAGGTACTACTTACACCTTAACTTGTGACTCTGCATCAAGCGCTGATTATTCAAATGTCAGCTTAAACATGCTTGACGGTAACTTCATGACAATGGTTTCAGAAGTTATTCCAGTAACAGGTAGTAGCAAAACTGCGGTAAGCGGTAGTGTAACTGCTCCAGCAGGCACAAACTATGTTGGTGTTACCATCTATAGTGAAGGTCCAGCTGTTCATGAAAGCTGCTCACTTGTAGCAGGGCACGGTCCAGCACCTATACCTGCTCCAGCACCAACCCCAGCACCAATTCCTACACCTACACCAATTCCTACACCTACACCAAGTGGTAACTTGTTAAGCAATCCAAGTTTCAACAACTTCGATGATTGGTTCACATGTGTAGGTGGCAACAATAGTGGCTATGGTATCGGTACAGGTAGCTTTGTGGCTGGCGGTACAGCGTGTGCTTTCCAAACACTTGAGGTAATCTCTGGTGCAAGCTACAACCTTAGTTGCACAGCCAAGTCAGATGCAATCACTTCAAACATCACGCTTAGCTTGCTAGACGCAAACTACAACATTCTAAGCAAAGATACGACAGCTATTGATTCAGCTGATTTAAAAGCAGTATCAGCAAGTCTTGCTAGTGTCTCAGCAGCGAGTTTTGTAAGTGTCACGCTATACAGCGACTCAGGTTCTACAATTATCAATGACTGTACGCTAAGCTCTGATACGTCAGCACCTACCCCAGATCCAAAACCAGCACCAGCTCCAGCTCCTACACCAGCCCCAATGCCAGCTCCAGCTCCTACACCAGCTCCAATGCCAGCTCCAGCCCCAATCAACACTGTGTTACAAAACGCAAGTTTTAACAGTGTAGATAGCTGGACAATATGTGCAGGTGCAAATCAAGGCAATTACGGTATTGGTAGTGGTTCTTGGAATGCTAACGGAACTGCGTGTGCATTTCAAACTGTAGCAGTTGTTCCAGGTGCAAGCTATACGCTAAGTTGTAACGGTACGACAGATGCACTTACGTCAAACATCTCACTGAGTATGTTAGATAGTAACTTCAACATCATCACGCAAAACACGACTCCAATCATGAATGGTACATCATCAGTATCGATGTCACCGATGGCAGGAGCAAGTTTTGTCAGTGTCACGCTGTACAACGACTCTGGGTCAACACAAATTTCAGATTGTAGTCTTGCTACAAACTAATCAACTAAGGGGGGTGCGTTTTGAACGTACCCCTTTTTTTAGATAACTTCTTTCTACTCTTTCCTTCACGTCCTGCACCTCCTCCTTTCTCCACATTCATCCCGCAGGATTACTGACCTCCTCCTATAGACACCCTCCTATAGACACGTTCTACACAACCTCCCAGCTTTTTAGACTTTAAAAGTATTAGATCTTGAAAAGTATTAGATCTTAAATTCTAAAAAGCACTCCCGTTCTCCCAATATAAATCAAACTCGAAAGGGAAACAATTTTATGACTTACTTAAATCATAAAGGGAACGCAGCAAAAGTATTAAAAGTAGTAATTTTGATAGTGTCGGCATTTTTATTTAGTAGTTTTAGTTTCAGCCAAGAGCTACTAACCAACAGCAGTTTTGACTCACAAGACGGCTGGCTAAACTGTGGAGACGCTTCTGCTTACACAATTGGCTCAGGAGCACTCAACATTACAGGTACAGCTTGTATCTATCAATCAGTCCCTGCTACTGAGGGTGCATCCTACACACTAACTTGTAATCCAAGTTCAATGACAGCTTATTCAACAATTGCACTGAGCATGTTAAACAGTGCTTCAGGTATTATTCTTCAGGATGTGACACTTGTTGACAGTCCAGTAACAAGACCAGAAGTAAGTAGCCTTGTAGCACCCCCAGGAACAGCATTTATAGCTGCAACAATTTACAGCGAAGGTGAGGCAACACACGAAAGTTGTTCACTTGTGGCATCTGGTCTTACAAATCCAGCAACAGCAAATACCGTACTAATCAATCCAGAATTCGATACACAAGAAGGTTGGGTTAATTGTGGTAATGCTAATGACTTTGGTATTTCAGGTGGTCAGTTAAATATGTTTGGAAGTGCTTGTGTTTTCCAAACACTTAGTGCAAGTGCAGGCATGAGTTATACCCTCAGTTGTAATTCAAACTCGACTGCACCCTATTCAACAATCTCACTTAGTGCATTATCTGGCGGTTTTGGAAAAATCCTACAAGACATTGAACTTGTTAACAATCCTGACACACAGTTTAAACAAGCTTTCTTAACAGCACCAGCAGGCACTGAATTTATTAGTGTTACGCTGTATAGTGAAGGTAACTCTACTCACCAATTCTGCTACTTAAGCTTCTAGACAGTCACCTTACTGCTGAAAGTTGCTGAAAGTCCTATCCGCAGACTTACAGCATCATTTTAAATCTGCCTTGATTACCTTGACATACCTGTGAACAGGTATGTCATTCTTATTGCTATTGGTTGCTACTCTTCTTAGCCAACTATAGCTTATGAAAAACACCACTATCCAAAAAATTATCCAAAAAATTATCCGAGACACTAAAGCATTTATTTTCGATATGGATGGAGTGCTCTGGCGTGGCGATAGTCCTATCGGTAATCTTTCTGAATTTTTTAAAGCATTAGATAGCTTCGGTATCCGTTACGCTTTTGCAACCAACAACTCAGCAAAGACTGTTCAAACTTATGTCAAACGCTTTGAAGGTTTTGGTGTTCAACTTTCAGAAGAACAAATCAACAGTTCTGCTGAAGTAACAGGAAGCTATATTGCTAATCATTATCCTGCGGAGACAGCTATTTTTGTCATCGGTGAAGATGGTTTGCACGATGCTCTCAAGAGACAAAACATGACGATTTTAACAACTCAAGACATCAAAGAAGGAAAGAAAGCTGAACTGGTCATCATGGGTTTAAATAGACACTTCAGCTATGATGATCTTGGAACGGCCACTTTATTGGTTCAGAATGGTGCTACCTTTATAGGTAGTAATGGCGACAAATCTTTTCCTTTTGAACACGGATTTTTGCCAGGTGCTGGTGCAATTCAAGCAGTGGTAAGTACTGCCACAGGCATACAGCCGAAACTTATGGGGAAACCTGAATTGCCAATGTATACTGAGGCAGCTCGGAAGTTAGGGCTCGAGCCCACCCAAATCACCTTCGTAGGCGACAGACTAGACACAGATATCGAAGGTGCAACTAACGCTGGCATGTCGAGTATCTTGGTACTCTCTGGTGTTGCAAAAAAAGAAGACCTCAAGAATAGTACAGTCCAACCTGATATGGTCATCGATTCCATTCATGATTTACTGCCATACTTTTCTGAATTAAAGAGATAATAATGCCTGTATATATCGTAGATAAACCCCTTGGTCTAAGTTCACACGACGTTGTTTCAAAAGCTCGAAAAGCTTTACAAACTAGAAAAGTCGGTCACGCTGGCACACTTGATCCTTTAGCAACAGGTGTACTTGTTATCCTTGCGGAGGAAGCCACCAAGCTCTCCCCTTTTTTAACTGCTTCAAACAAAGCTTATTTAGCATGGGTATCTTTTGGAGGAAGTTCTCCAACTTTAGATGCTGAAGGTCCACTAGAAAATCTTCAAGATGCTAGCCATCTAACACAA
>CALGZD010000215.1 GCA_937934635.1 uncultured Deinococcales bacterium | reverse complement strand
CCATCTTCAAAATTGTTTTCATCACGATTGGCAGAAGCAAGTAGTACAAGGATTTGTTCGTCTTTTGGAATTTGTACACCGCCAATTTCAACATCTTGATTTGTTACTCGTCGCCAAGCAATGACCGAAGAATCGTAGCGGATAAAGAAAACCTGCTTCAAGTTTAGAAGCAGGTTAGAAAATCAATTCTTTGGTAATTAACGTGATCTTGTACGTGGGTCTAGTGCATCACGCAGACCATCACCCATGAAGTTCACACTAAGAACGGTAAGTGAGATAAGCACACCAGGCCAAACTACACGCAGCGGTGTCAAATCCATGAAGTCCTTACCATCGAAAAGTAAGCGACCCCAAGTTGGGAAATCAGGGGGAAAGCCTAAACCCAAGAAGGAAAGCGCTGATTCTGTAATAATTGCATTAGCCATACCGAGCGTAGCAGATACTAAAACAGGACTAAGAACATTTGGCAGAACGTGCAAGCCAAGAAGCCTGTTGTTTCTACTGCCTAGAGCAGTAGCTGCAGTTACGAACTCACGCTCTTTGATTGCAAGTACATCTCCTCGAACAACTCTAGCTGTATTCATCCAACTTGTTAAGGAAATTGCCGAAACTATCAATATAAAGATGCCCATTTCAGGACCAATCATGCTGCGTAAGGTATCGCGAAAGAGCATGATAATGACAAGTAGTAAAGGAAGTAAAGGTAAGGCTAAGAACATATCAGTAAGACGCATGAGTGGACCATCTAGCCATTTAAAATATCCAGCTACGAGTCCAATTATCGTCCCCATGGCAATAGATAAGAGCATGGAAGCAAGACCGACAGCCAATGAAATTCTGCCACCAGCTAAATTGGCTGCAAGAAGGTCATGACCAAGATTATCTGTTCCAAAAGGGTGTTTAAGCGAAGGTGATTCACTACGTGCTGTAAAGTCCATAGCGTTTGGATCGACTGTCCAAATGAAAGGACCAATGATGACTGCTATAATAATGAAGAAAAAGATAACCATTCCTGCGACAGCACCTTTGTGCTTGCGGAATTCTTTCCAAGCATCCCACCAAAGTGGACGACTCTTCTTTGCCTGCGTAGTTGTATTCATCGTAGTTGTCGTCATGATAATACAGTCCTAGTTATAGCTCTAGTCTTGATAGCTTTAATCTTGATAGCTTTAATCATAGCGAATCCTTGGGTCGAGTAAGCCGTAGCAGATATCTGCAATGATGTTAAAGAAAACAATAAGTACAGCAAAGATAAAGGTGAGGGTTTGTACTGTTGGTACATCACCTGCTTCGATGGCACGAATAAGAAATTCACCGATACCGTTGATTTTAAAAATCTGCTCAGTGATGATTGCACCAGTAAAAATAGTAGGGATACCAAGTGCAATAAGGGTAATGACTGGAATCATACTGTTCCTGAGAACGTGTCCCCAAACAACTTGTCGTTCTTCAACACCTTTTGATCGTGCGGTTCGGGCATAGTCCTGACTAAGGTTGTCAAGCATAGATGAACGCATATAGCGGCTTAGCTGAGCAGCATTAAAGAAGGTAAGTACAAAGACTGGCATAACCATTTGTCTAACTTGCTGTACAAAGCTGGACCAGTCGGTGACTTTTAGGGTCGTGTCATAAATCGATGGGAACCATGGCGACCCTGGAAGCCAGTCTCGTTGGCTACTGAAGATAATAATCATGAGTAGACCTGTAAAGAAAGTGGGTACAGAGTAGCCAAGCATGGATACGAAAGTGCCAACTTGGTCGAAGATAGAGTACTGCCTATTTGCGGAAATGACACCAATTGGAATAGCAACCAAGATACCTAAAAGGTAAGATAAACCTACTACCAATATGGTTTGCGGTAGTCTGTCAATAATAATATCGACAACAGGGCTACGGGTCATCCATGACAAAATTCGTGTTCTGTTTTCTGAATTGCCAATCTCTATACCAAAAGCAGATTCGATAAGATTTAAGGGTTCGTAGTAGAAAAATTGTCTACACCACTTAAGGTACTTGATATGGAAGTCGTCATTGACACCCATAGATTCTCTGATTTGCTCACGGACTTCTTGTGGAATAGTCATGGGCAAATTACCAGTAGGATCACCTGGGGCAATTTCTAGAAGTCCAAAGATGACAAAGCTGATAACGAGCAACGTAGGTATCGCAAGTAAAGATCGTCTAATAATATATTGGAACATAAATATAAGTAATAAAAATAATCTGAGGTCTATATATGTGTATAGACCTCAGAAAGATTAAGCATTATCTAAATGCTTATTAACGTGACCAATCTGCAATGTTCCAAAGTTCAGAATCCCAAGCATTCATAACAACGCCATTTACGGTGTTTGAATGTGCAGAAACAGAACCACGGTGAATGAGAGGAATCATAACGTAGTTTTGGACAAGCATATCGTTCATCTTTTTAGCTAGTTCAGAACGCGCTTCAAGACCTGCAGTTGAGCTCATTTCAGCTACAAGTGCTTCATAGTCAGCATCACACCAGCGTGGGATATTTGCACCCTGCCAGTTGTTGCTTGCATCTGAAATCTCGTCGCATAACCAGCCAGCTAAGTAGCTTTCTGGGTCAGTACCTGAGAAGAGGTTTGTGTACATTTCGATGTCTGCATAGAACTTACCGTAGGTATCTGGACTTGCAGGGTCACCACCGAAGAACACAGAAGCAGAGATGTTACGAAGTTCAGTTTCTACACCGATTGCTTCCCACATTTGCTTAACGATTTGCTGAGTACCCTGACGCACAGAGTTGGTTGAGGTTTGATATAAGATGCTTAGCTTAACGCCATCTTTATCACGAATACCGTCGCCATCGCTATCTACCCAACCTGCTTCGTCAAGAAGTGCGTTAGCACCTTCAACATCAGGTGTCATACAGCTATCGTTTGCGCTTGATTTTTGATAATCAGGTGCTACAACAATGTTACAAGAGATTTGACCAGCAGGACCGTAACCGATGTCAACAAGAATCTGTCTGTCGATTGCCATTGATAGTGCTTTGCGCACATTGATATCGCTTAAGAATGGGTGTGGGTTATTACCGTCCATGTAG
>CALGZD010000214.1 GCA_937934635.1 uncultured Deinococcales bacterium | reverse complement strand
AGACTACAAACAATAATTCTAACGTTTCTACATATAGCAGTTCCACGATTCACTGCAACAGCCAGCAATTCGAGATGACCAGTCAAACTCTATACTGCTTGATTTAGCAAGGCTAATTTAGCCATATGAACTAACTCGTTTTTTGTATTTAAAGTACCTTGTAGGGCGTAAAGTGATGAAAAAGGACTAATACCGAAGTGAATCATAAATGTCATAATCCCAGTCAATACACAAGGTTTTCAAGCCTTTATCCTTCGGTTATTTCGCAATCTTTGCGACTATATCTTTATGACATTCATCTTTCAGTTTAGTATAATTCAATCAATTTTTAGTGATCTTTGAATCTAAGTTTGTCATTTCCTTAGCCTGTCACAATCGGCATAAATCCATACACTATAGATTTTTTGCCCTCATCTCGAATTGCTGTGCAACAGCAGTGAATCGGCGAAGAGTTTTGCAGTTGGGATGATTTGTGAATGATTTGTGATAACTCGTGATTTGCTTGTGAGCTCTCAAACCTAAACTCACTTATCGCTGAAAAAGAAGTTACTTTTTCAGTAGTTAAAGAAGGTAAGAGAGGTTTAGTATGAAAAATATTTTCCGCAAGAAAACATTATCCGCCCTATTGATTGTATCAACTGCTGCACTGCTTGCAGCATGTAGTCAAACAACACCAGTAGCCAAGAGCTCAACACTCACACTGCAAACATCTGGTTTAGAAACTTTAGCAAATGGATTTCACTACGAAGGTTGGGCAATTGTAGATGGTGCTCCAGTAACGACTGGTAAATTCAACATCGATAGTGATGGCAACATTGTTGACCTTGATGGCAGTGCTGTATCTGAGTTTAAAGTAGATTCTGACATCAGTAATGCAAGTGATATTGTTTTAACCATTGAACCAAACGGTGATACAGACACAATCCCAGCAACTACCAAAGTTTTAGGTGGCGCACTTAGCAATGGTTCTTCTAGTTTAACTGCTAGTCACCCAGCAGCTTTAGGTAATGATTTTTCAAGCGCTGCTGGTAAATTCATCTTAGCAACACCAACTACAGCAACCGATGATGATGAATTTAGTGGTGTTTGGTTTATTGACCTAAGCTCAGGTAGTCCTGCAGCAGGTTTATCTTTACCAACACTACCTGCAGGCTGGGAATATGAAGGCTGGGTTGTTATCGATGGTGCTCCAGTAACAACTGGTAGATTTACGTCAGCAACAGGTGCTGATGATGCTGAACCGTTTAGTGGACCACTAGGTGGACCACCGTTCCCAGGCGAAGACTTTGTAGCAAACGATGCTCGCTTCCCAACAAACCTTTTAGGTAATCCAGTTGTTATATCAATTGAACCAGAAGCTGATGATAGCCCAGCACCATTCGCGTTCAAACCACTTGCTGGTCCTTCACCTGCAGATGGTGACCACCATGTAACTTACGATTTAGGACAGAACTTAGGAAGCTTCCCAACAGCAACTGCTTCAGTTGTGTACCAATAATCGAGTCTATATCCCTATATCCCTATATCCCTATATCCCAAGCAAGTTTTAAAGAAAAACACCCTTCAAAAGAGGGTGTTTTTTGTTTTGTCTATTAACGTCCTTGTGCTAAGCGTAGCCCTAGTACTTCAGGATAGTCGTTGTCGGCCACTTTTTTCTGGACTTTAGCAATATCAAATTCTGTTCTGAACATTTCGATAGCTTCGTTATCTTCATCAAAGATAGCATAGCTTGCTTTGGGTATGTGATCTCGTGGTTGCCCTACTGAGCCAGGATTAAATAAGAGCTTTGCTTTTGGCGGTATGCGGTAAACCATGTGGTCTGTTTTAAAGGGGAGCGTACGCCAAAGTGAGCCAGTTGATGACTCAGTTGTGGCATAGATGCCTGGCAGGTGGGTATGACCGTAAAAGCAGACACGATTTTCAAAGAGTGATATGTTCTGTTGAGCAGACATGAGGTTATCTATGTAGTCCCAAGGTTCAGACAGTGCGCCATGGACTGCTGTCCAGTAAGAGCTTTGCTCTTGCATAGTAAATGACTTCAGAAATTCTAAATTAGTATCTGAGATAAGCTCTTGGTGTCTTTGCACAAGTTTAACAACTACACTTTTGGTCCCTGTAGTATTGCCAGCGCCTGTTTCTAAGTCTACTAAAATTTGATCATGATTTCCCATGAGTGCAATTTCAGGCTCGAGCTCACGTAAGCAACTCAGCACAGGTTCTGGGTCTGTGTAGTAGCCAATGGCATCTCCCAAGAAAAGGACTTTATCCCATTTCTTATTTTGAGAATGTTTTAAAACTGCTTCAAGAGCAACTGCATTTGCATGTATATCACTCAAAATTAAATAGCGCATCTTTATTTATTTATCCAAACCATTACAGTTAGTGTTTTTTAATACCTTAAGATTAGGTCATTATCTAAGAATCGATATTAGTGTATTTACCATTACGGTAAAGTTATTACAGCAATATACTAGCGCAACTTTTCAGGTTCATCCTTTGGTATGAAGTCTTGATGAATAAGAAAGCTTAATATGAGTTATACCGAAGTTAATCATAAAGGTCATAACTACAACTTCATGACCACAAGCACAGCAGTGTTTTTCTAGCAAAGTCTTGTCAATCAGGTGTCTTTCGGTTCAAAAAGAAAGTAGTTTTTTCGGTTTCGTAATATTTAAGTAGTATTTAAGTAGTACTCAAAAGGAGCGTGATATATATGGACGATAAATCAGTCAATGAAACGCTAAATGATACAGAATCGCAAAGTAGTCATGGCGATAGTCACAACAGCAGTAGTCAAAGTGTAAATTTAGAGCAGGGTAAAAAAGCAAGCAGTAAACAAGGTCTGCTCGGTCTTGCTTTAGTCGGTATTGGTCTTTTGGCTGTGCTGACGAACATTGGAGATGAATCAGGCTTTCTCTGGACAGGCATGATTTCAGCCATGATGTTTTTTGCTTATTACCGCACAAAAGCCTATGGTTTTTTGATACCAGCTTGTATTTTGGCAGGTGTTACCGCAGGAATCATTTTTGAATTACTGAGCCCTGTTGAAGGCGTGTTCTTGCTTGGTCTGGGTGGTGGTTTCATAGCTATTGACCGAATCCAGCAGGAAAAGTCTCGTTGGCCGCTCTATCCAGGTATTGTGCTTTTAGCCATAGGCACAGTTGTGACGATACAAACCTTATTCAATAACATGCTCTTTGCAATCATGTTGATTGTCGTTGGCACTTTCTTGTTACTCAGAAATCGTCAGGTGCTTGATAGCATGATGGATGTCAAAGCTGATATTGATATTCGTATTGGTGATAATAACGGTGAAGATAAACAGGCGAATCTAAAAGAGGAGAGAACGCAAAGCTTTGTAAGTTATGACTTTGAGGCTAAAGACTCTAAAGCACATGATGCTGCTCAAGAAGCTAAAAATGATATTACTGTTGATGTTGAGCTTGATGGCGATAATAGCGCTGATCCTAAAGAAACCAAAGCTGCTAAAGCTGTTGTAGTGGATATCATGCCAGAAGATTCGGATTTTAAAAATACAGATGCTAAAACAGATGCAAAGTCTGATGATAATGGATTTAAATCTTCACATAAAATTGCGGGCATTGACGTAGAGATTGAGTCTGATGATGTAGATGATGCTAATGCCAAACATTTGGATGAAGCTGTGTCAAAAATTAAAGAAGCTGTAGATAAAATTGTTGAAGATGCAAATTTACCGAAGGATGATGGGAAGAGCAGTTAGTAACTATATAAGTAAAACTTTATGATTTTAAAACTAGTACTAAAGGTTGGTACGAATTGAAGTCAGGAATGCAGCATTAATTGCCTAAATAGGTAAAACTAGGAACAGTATGAAACACTTACTGTTCCTTTTTCTTTGCTGTATCATCTCGCTCTTCAGTCTGAGTTATGCCCATCAACCGCTTTGGAATGAAACGTCACCAGAGTTTGACTCAAGTTTTTTGGTTGAGGAAATCCGTGTCTCTAAGGCTATTTTTGGTGATTTAGAAGCTGGCGAAGTGGATATTTACCGTTTTGATGTGCCAGCGGGTTATCAATTGAATGTGAGCTTGTTTAAGGGTAACTGTAAGGATTTTAATCCGAAGGTGTGGGTGGCACATGAGGGGGAGCAAGCTGAGAATGGGACTATTTTTGCTGATTTAGAGCTACCAGATGGGTATGTGTTGACAGGGCTCGAGCCCCCCGAATGGCGTAAGTACAGCGGTCATGGTTTAAAAGGTTATAAAGGTACAGAAATTAGCGAGTTCTTTAACGGAACTGTGTACCTTGTTGTTGAAGCTGGCGAAGAAAGTGGTCCAACGCTCTTGTCTTTAGCAGGCTTAGAGGTGCGTGGTGGTAGCGATGAAGGTCGAGCTGCGATGCCACGCTTCAATCGTTGTGAGATGAAATAGCGAGAAACAAAAAGAAGAAGAAAAAATAGGAAAAATCAGTAAAGTTTGAGCCTAGTTTGCGTTAAACTTTTTCATTATGACAAGTGAATTCAAAACTGAACTGATGGTAATAGTGCCTCACCCTGACGACGAAGTATTTAGTGCTGCTGGCATTTTAAGAAAATGTGTTGATGCGGATAAAATTGTATCAACCGTGACTTTGACAAGAGGTGGAGCTGGTCGTACTTTAGGGCTTTGCACACAAGAAGAATTGCCAGATTTGCGTGAAAAAGAACTTCGAGCTTCGCTAGATATTCTTGGTGTTCAAGAACAACATATTTTGGATTATCCTGATGGTGGCTTGCGTGAATATGATGCTGAGGTTATCGTGTCAGATATTGTCAGTCGTTTAGAAAGCCTAAAACCAAAGTCAATCATTACTTTTCCACCCAATGGTTCCAACGGTCATCCAGACCATGTGACAACCAATAAGCTTGTTTTAGCATCTTTGAAAAAAAGTAAGCATCAGCCAAAATCATTGTATTACTATGCAACCGAAACGCCTTATGCAGGAATTGTTCGTCCAGACTTTATGCATCCAGACGAAGTAGCAAGTATGCACTTGCCACCAACGCATTATTTGGATATGCGTGAGTACATGGAGTTCAAACTTCGGGCAATGGGGCAGTACGAGAGTCAAGCCCGTAGTGTGGTGATGTTTATGGCTCGTTTATCAAGAAAGTTGTTTTTTGAGAGTTTTCACCGTGTGCGTCCTGAAGTCAAAGACTCTGGCGCAATTACGGTTAACTGGTTGTAGAAGGTTTCCGATTTCGTGTGTATTGGTTCAAGTCAAAATGATTAAGTCAAGATTTACACAAGTCGATACACGGAATCTGGTAAACCGTCGGTTGTAGGTTCGTTACACGCTGTGTGCAGCTTCAACTTCTTTAGCAGCAGCTTGTACTGAACGTGGAAATTCCTCTGCAACTTTGCTAAGCACTTGTTGTGCTGTAAATTCAATCATCTTCAGCAGTGCTCTCCCGCCCCATTTTTCAGGTTTAGGCAACTGCAGATGAATAGTGATGTCAAAGTCGTAACGTACGAGTGAGCTTGTATCTGTAGGACTGTTTAGCACTACAGCTTCACCAGAAACTTCTGCCCAGCCTGCTGTTGGTATTTCTAGTGGCAAGGCTTGAAGGCGTGCACCATTTTCTGTAGGTATGAGTAGGCTTTGAAAAGCAAGTTTTTGTTGACCGAACATAGCAGCGTTGATAGGTATATTGGCAGTTACATAGTCATGACCTAAGTCGGTTTCTGTATAGCGGTATAAATCACGAATAAAATCAGCTTTGCTTAGGCTCTTTTCAACATCACGAACAAAGGCAATAGCATTTTCTTTTGATAAATTGAGTTCAAACTCAAAGGGTACTTTATGACTAATCTGCATCTTACTATCCTATTTTCGGGTACTTTAACTATCTGAACGCTGACACTTATAATTTTCTGCTTTAAATCTCGTGCTTTAAATCTCCTGCTTTAAATCTAATAGCCAACTTAGCATTAATTCAAGAATAAGGTCTACGCAAGAACGTCACAGTCTTGTGGCATACATGTCTAGCATACATGTCTAGCGACCAACCCACTCCACATGTAAGTTGCGCTTCACCATAGCTTCTTCTAACTCCATGTCAGTTACAGATTTGAGTCTTGGCATTTCTGCAAATCGTTTTGCATAGGTAGCATAGCCTATGCGAACAACGATAGGTCCATCATCAACAGTGCGTCCAATACGCCACAGTAATTGAGAAGCAAGATTTTCTAAGGTGTCATCTTCAAGTGTATGTTCTGAGGCTGCATTTAAAACAAAGTCTTTAAGTTCGGTTTCTGTCATAGATAGCTTAGTTTAGCAGGTTGAACTAGGTTGAAAGTAGGACTTTTTGAGATGAAGTTTGGGAAAACTCTCGTTAAGACTAGCGTACATCTTGTTATGATGCTTTTTATCTATGAGCAATAAACATAATCAAAAACAATCACGAAACGTTTTAAATTATCTGATTCTTGCTTTGCAAGGTGGCGCAATGGGTATAGCCAATACCATCCCAGGGGTATCTGGTGGCACCATGGCTTTTATCTTTGGTATTTATGAAGAGTTGCTAGATAGTATCAAGTCAATTGCCCACAAGGAAGTTTGGCAAGCTGTCTTTAGGGGTCGTATAGATAAAGCTTGGCAAATGGTGAATGGTTGGTTTTTACTTAGTTTAGTTGTAGGTATAGGGGTGGCTATTTTGGTGGTTGCTAGAGTGCTCGAGCACACCCTAGAGTCCAACCCTGTTACAGTCTGGAGCTTCTTTTTCGGTCTTATTCTAGCCTCAGTTTGGAGCGTTGGCAGACGCATCACAAGGTGGAGCTTTCAGACAATTTTAGCTTTTGTAATAGGAACAGTTTCAGCCTTTTTGATTGTAGGTTTAAGTCCAAGTCAAACACCAGAGAGTGCTTGGTTTTTGCTCTTAGCAGGAGTAATTGCGGTATGTGCGCTCATTTTGCCAGGGTTGTCTGGCTCGCTGATTTTAGTACTGATGGGCAAGTATCAATTTATCCTCAGTGCAGTCAACAACGGTGATTTGCTTAGCCTAGGTTTAGTTGTTCTTGGGGGACTCATTGGTCTTATACTCTTTGCCCAAGTTGTCAGTTGGTTGTTTAAAAAATATCCAAATGTTACTATTGCGGTTTTAACTGGTTTTGTGCTTGGATCTCTGCGAAAAGTATGGCCTTGGCAACTTGCCGATGGAAAGTTCAGTATAAATATCAACCCGCCTATAGGGCAAGTAGGTGGCTGGCAAGAATTTGTAATAGCATTGCTAGCAGCACTCATTGGCATGATTTTAGTTGTGTTAATTGATGCTGGTGGTGAGAAAAAGACTAGCTAAATGTTTGAAGTTCTTATTCGGACCCAAAAAGAAGAAGATGATTACCAAGCCATCTGCGATCTTTGGAATGCACGTTATCCTGAAGAACAATATAGCGTAACTGAAGGTAAGCACTACGATGAAGAAAGTCGTAAGCCGCCGTGTAAATTT
>CALGZD010000213.1 GCA_937934635.1 uncultured Deinococcales bacterium | reverse complement strand
ACCCATGCTAAATGAGTTCGTTCCTACTCGCGCTGTGTGGTTTTCACAGACATCTGCATCGCCGATTAGCTGACCTAAGACAGTTAATCGTGGAAGAGCTAATAAATACTTTAGACTAATACCGAAGTGAATCATGGATGTCATAGTCACAAACATAGCAAAGTTTCGTAATTTGTGTGCCCTTCGGTTCTAAAGGCAACTTTTTCTGCTGATTGATTATGACTTTTTTCTTTCAGTTTAGTATAATACCAATTCCGCTTAATTCATTCATAAGCTGTTCTGATTTAAACATCTAACTATAGCCTTTAACTGCAAAGTGAAATGTGGTTGAGCACCTGACGCTTCTAGCTGCTTACTTAATGAACGATGTACTTAATGAACGATAGTGTCAGACTCGGTATAAACAACAGAATACGCTTGTTTCGAAAGCAATTTTACAACTACAAAATATCCGCCTCTTTATTTCTGTCTTTACTATCTTGTTCTTTACAGTTTTGTTCTTTACAGTTTTGTTCTTTACAGTTTTATAGCCTAAACAGTTAGTTTAAAATCAACCATCCAAGCAAACCATAACTTTAGAAAGCTTAGGAATGTATCAGTACCCTTGTAGCTACTAATCCAATATCCAATCTAAAGTTATGGCATACCCCACAAAACTTACAATCAACTATCCTTAAAACTCGTCTTCAAAATTCATCTTCCCAGTCAATGACTGTTTCGTTACCCATATCCATAACTGTACCAACTGATCCAGCTTCAAGCGTAAATCTTTCTGTCATTGCAGATCGTTGACTTTCCATATCAGCGTCAATGTCAGCATCATTATCATTCGCTGCTGCATCATCTTTTGAAGATGAGAAAGCAGCATTTGCTTCACTACCTTGACCAACAACACCTAGTTGCTGACAAACACCCCAAAGACCATAACTGAGCAACCCGATACCAAGTAAACTTGTCAAAGCCCAAATCATTTGACCTATGACACCGCCAGTAACTGAAAAAGGTTCTAGCATCGACAAGGCAGATATGCCTGTCATAGATCCTAATGCTGACCCAAACGAAGCAATTCCTTGGATAATAAGAGGCAATAACAATAAGAATATTGCTGAACGCACCCACACCCAATGTGGTCCACCACTACCAAAAGCCAATTGCAAGAAGTACAGCGGGATAAAACTTGCTATTGCTAGCAACAACATCACAATGCCTTTAGGTAAACCATTCCATAAACCTTCTAGAAAGGTCGGTTCTGGTGCAACTCTTGATTGATTAGACATACCAGATGTACTGCGGTTCAAACTCGAAGCACTAGATAATCTATTTGTTTGACCATTTACACCATTTGTTTGACCTATCGACAGCCCTGTTGCACCTTGTTGTCCTAATCGGTTAGCTTGTTGATTTTGTTGTGTACCTGGAAGACTCAAGCCTCCGTTATTTTGATTGTTAGCTAAACCAACATTTCCTCTAGAATTACTATTTAAAGATGGCGCTCCTAAAGAAGGCGCTCCTAAGGTAACAACACCTGATCCTGCTTCTTGTTGCCCTCTAGGCTGTAATCCTAAACCTTGTTGTTGTCCTTGTTGCTGTCCTTGCTGTTGTCCTTGTTGCTGTCCTTGTTGCCCATTCAGAGCATTAAGTCCTTGGTTAGCACTTTGATTGTTAAGACCTTGTGCTGGTTGAGACTGTCTTGCCAACTCTTGCGCTACCGCTGCCTGTATCGAATCAGGCTGATTAGCTGCACCCGCTCCAACTACTCCTGTACCAACTTGTGCACCTTGATTACCGTACAAATCAGCATTGAACTGTTGCAGTACAGACTCATTAAATTGGATGTAACTTGCTACATCATTTTGCAACACTTCGACACTTTGCGCTGCACGAGGGTTTTGAGCAACAACAACATCTATCGCTTCAATAAGCGAAGGTGCAACTGAAGGTGGCATACTCAATGAATCTTGAACAGTAACAAAACCGCTGTAAGCATTTGCCAGAGAAACATAAGCTGATTCAAAGGCTCGCTCGTCCAACGTCTGCTGACTTAAGGCTTGCATTGCTAAATCAAGATGATTATTGATTGATTGACCTGCTGCTAATTCAAGCGCAGCTTGTAAAGCACCTGCATCTGCTGCTTGACTTAAACGCATCTTTTCACTATCTGCAATAACAGAAGTTTGAACAATACGTTTTACATATTCTGTAGCAAGTGGAAGGTTGTCATTTTGTGCTTCACGAGTCGCAGTTTCGTATAGGAAACGCTGTAAACCACCTAAAATCAAATTCGTCTGAATTTCAAAATCAGCAATACTTTGATTTGTGATTGCCGTGTCGGCTCGAGCAAAAGTGCTATCCAGTCCCTGAATCAAACCACCACTTGTGCCACTACCTTGGCGAATCAAGTCAAAGGTTTCTTTAGCCAAAGCTAGACGTTCACGACTACGCTCAGGTCGATTTGTAAATTCAAACATGCTTTCATCAAGAATATCGACAATAGTACTGTAGCGTTCTAGCCTTATATCTGTAAGTGTATTTGTAGGTGAATTGCTATTACCCAACTGCGATTGAGCAAAAGCTGAGCCTGATAACAGATACACAGCTATAAAGACACTACACAACAGCCAAGTTTTAAAACTCATGCTTCTACATGTGATTGTATTCGCGGATGTGCTTGTATTGAGATATTGTCTTCTTGTCGTAAATAACCTTCTTAAATTCATACCTTTCCCTGCCCTCTTAGATAACTCATTGTAGTAAATATTGTAGTAAATATCGTCTTTGTTTGATTCATCTTTCTTTATAAGTTAATCCTATAATCTTATATATCTTTAAATCATTACTTACATCATGAAAAGTACAGCCTGAATCTTCTCTTACTGTGTATAGCGTGTATCGAGTCTAAATTCACCTTAAATAGTCCACTCTCATAATTTAAATAAATATATTTCCTTCATAGCTTAAGTACCATCTAACATTTGCTCAACATAAACCTACCCATGTTCATTTCTTTCATACAAAATCCTTAAAATCTTCATCAGAAAATCCACTTGACGAATCGGTTATTCCTGAACTGACTGCTGCTTCTTGAACATTAGCTGCATAGGTATACATCAAGCCAATATTTACATCACTATTGCCATAGACCAATACTATGACATCTATATAGTCGATAACATAAAGCACACCTGACTCGTGCTCTATAAGAATCGATTTACACCTTGAAAAGTGTTCGACCTGCTGCGGATGTTGCGTTTTGTAGTGATCGATTCTCATGCGACTTAAACTTTTAAATACAGGCTCTTTTATCTTTTCTATGTCTAAGCCCTTGCCTTTAGCACTGATTACGGTACCGTCAGAGCTTAAAGTGGCAATAAAACGCACATCTTCTATTTCTGAATATTGCTGTGCCAAACTCTCAATATCTGCTGGGGCAACACGAAT
>CALGZD010000212.1 GCA_937934635.1 uncultured Deinococcales bacterium | reverse complement strand
GGTTTCCCTCCAGAAGGTCGTCCGCCGACTTTAGGTAGCGGTGAGAATCCAATGTGGGTTCCTGCAACACTTAGCTTTAATGGACAAATTTGGGAGAATGTTGGCATTCGTTATAAAGGTAATTCGACTTTAAGATTTAGCTGGAATGCACAAAGCAATAAGATGCCCTTCAAGCTAGATTTTGATGAGTTTGAGGATGACTATCCTGAAATTGATAATCAGCGCTTTTATGGTTTTAAGCAGTTATCTCTGGCAAACAACATCAGAGATACCAGCAATCTGCGCCATGCAACAGCTTACGACATCATGGAGAATATGGGTTTGGCTGCGCCACAAACAGCTTGGTATGACATCTACTTAGATATAGGGCAGGGCTTAGAGCGACTTGGTATATATACAGTGGTTGAGGTTATTGACGATACAGTTATCGAACGTTTTTTTGGCGATGACCAAGGGAACATCTATGAAGCAGAAGGAAATGCTGCTAACTTATCTGCCACAAGTACCAATTTAGCTGAAAGCTTTCAAAAAGAAAATAATCGCTCAAGTGACTATGCAGATATTGAAGCGCTTCACAGTGCTTTACATGCAAGTACACGGTTGAGTAACCCAACGCAGTGGCGCAGTGATTTAGAAGCGGTTTTTGATGTTGATACGTTTTTGAAGTGGCTTGCTACCAATACTGTGATGGAAAATTGGGATACCTACGGTTCTTTGCCACACAACTATTATCTCTATAATAATCCTGATACAAATCAACTGTACTGGATAGGTTGGGATTATAACGAGTCGCTTGGCGGTGGTGGTAATGGTGGTGGTAATAGTGGTGGTGGTAATGGTGGCGGACCAAATAGGCAGGGCGCTGGTGGACAAGCAAGACCGCCAACAGTAGTAGGGCAAGTAGATCCAAACAATCCTAATGCTCAACCAAGAGGGGGAGGTAGAGGAGCAGGGGGACCAAGAGGACAAGCAGGAAGACCTGGTGGTGGTGGTCCAAATCGTACGCCTGCTAGCTTAGATCAAGCAAATGCAACAGAAGCTTGGCCACTTATCCGTTTTTTGATTGATGATGCAACTTACAAAAGTGTTTATCAAAACTATATTGCGTTAGTGGTTTCGACTGCATTCAATGCTGATACGATGACAAGTTACTACAATACAAAGGCTTCTATATTAATGCCTTATGTTGATGATGTTGCAAATTTTCAAAGTGAGTTAAATCGTTTGATACAGCATAGTTATACTAGGGCTGAAGCAGTGAGAGGTTATTTGAACTCTGTTAATCAGTAGGCAAATCTATTTGAGAACACATTCTTTGGGTGTGGGTTAGTTAGCCCACACCTTTGTAAATATCTGATGAATTTAAGATTTGGTCTATTAAACTAAACCTAAGGCTCGAGCCTTCTCTCCAGCCTTGATACGCCCGTGTACATTGAGTTTCTCGAAAATGCTTTTGGCATACCACTTGATTGTATTGGTGGATAAGTCAAGCTCTTTAGCAATCTCTTTATTGGAGAGTCTGGCAGACATCAGTCTAAGTACCGTTAGCTCTCGTTCATTTAATTCTTCGTCTAACTCATTAACAATGTCATTAACAATGATTGGGTTAGACGTTGTTTTATTAGCTACTGAAGTATTTGCCGTTGTTGGAGTATTCGCTTCTAGATTTCTTGCTTCTATATTTTTTGCTTCTATATTTCTTGCAGGTATCTGCATATCAGCAGGAAATTGCCCTAAAAGAAAAGAACAGTAAGGGACTTGTTTATCTGCTTGTTTCAACTGACTTAGCAAATAGTAGGCAGTTTCGCCTGCATCTAGGAAAGCTCTGACATAACCTTCTTCAGATGCTTGTGCAACAGTTTCTTCTAGTACTTCTAAGGCTTTACCGCTACTGAGTTCTGTGAGCGCTATGCTTTTTAATATGCCAATATGACTTGCTGAACCGAGTCGCCCTGCTGTCTGACTTTGCTTCTCAAGAACATCCAGTAAATCAAGTGCTTTAGCGTAGTGGGATTTTTCTAAAAGTATTTTTGCTGCTGCGAGTACAGAAAATTCTTGTTGAAAGTCTAATGTCGTCATTTTACTTGTAAAGCCTTGTTGCTCCGCCCAGCTATAGGCTTTATCACTATTGCCTGTTGCTACATCAAGTAGCGCTTGATGTGCATCAATCGGGGGGATGCCCCATGTCCAACTGATGTTGTGTTCGGCAGCCAGTTGTTTTGCTTCATCTAAAACTTCTTGCGCTTCATCTGCACGATTCAGTGCCACAAGGGTTTGTGCTAGTGGTCCATAGCCAGGAAAGAAGATGCGAGGATTCATGAGTCGCTTGCCTAAGTCAATTCCTGTGGCTAGGCGTTTTTCTGCTTCCTCTAACTGGTTGCGTTCTAGGGCGATGATGCCAAGCTGTATATCAGCAAAGCCTAAAGCATTGATGTGCTTGGCTTTATTTAGGTTGAGCATCATCATGCTAGTTTTTTTGGCTCTTTCAAGTTTACCTTCTATGGTTTGAATATCTGCAACACGCCAAAGCGCATAGCGAGAGGGTAAGACTGAACCTGCTTTTTCCGCTAGGCGACTTTCTTCTTTATGATAGTGGTCAGCTTGTTTTAAATCACCTTTTAGATAATGTATCTCACCCAAATTACCGTTGACCAAACTTAGTAATTGATAGTCTGATTCAGGTAGTGATTCTAAAGCTTGTTGAGATAGTGTTTGTGCTTCTT
Source organism: uncultured Deinococcales bacterium (assembly GCA_937934635.1). The sequence continues at coordinate 4,828 of CALGZD010000212.1, read as the reverse complement.
CGAGTTCACCAAGCATTCGTTTTACAAAACTACGTAGTGCAGTGCTTTCAGCTTGGAGTTGTTGCGTGTCTTCGGTATCGTGAAAAGCCAAGATTGTATCTGCTTCATCTAACAAAGGTTCGACTGCTTCTATATCGCCAGTGACATGGCAGACCCATGCTTTTAAAAGATAAAGGTCTGGATGTGTAGTGTAGAGTTCACTAGGTAGCTTTGCTAAATAACTGGTTAGGCTAGAGGCATCACCAAGTTTCCAGATAAGAACAGGACCAATCCGTGAGATGAGCTCGGCAGCAGCATCTAAGGAATTTGCTTTGAGCAATTGTTGCAGTGCTTCAGTGTATTCACCATTTTGTTCATACCAGAGGGCAGCACTTTGTCGTAGCGTTTGTAGCTCACTGGGGTGAAGCGTTGCAAAACGGTGTGCTAGTACATCTTTAAAGAGTTGATGATAACGAAACCACTGGCGGTCAGAATCTAGAGGACTGATAAAGAGGTTAGCTTTTTCAAGTAGCTCAATCATGTCGCTGGGTGAGCAACTGATATCGTCAGGCGATAAGATGGCTTCGCAAAGACTAGTGTTAAAGCTATCTACGAGGGACGTTTTTAGCAGAAAGCTTTGTACCTCTTTAGTTTGGCGCACCAAAACTTCATCTAGCATGTAGTCAAGTAAAAAGCGATTGTTGCTGTTTAAATCTTTTAAAAAGCGTTCTTGGTCACTACCTTCGGTCATGCTGCTTAGGCTGAGTGCCATGACTTGAAGCCCGACTGCCCAGCCTTCAGCACGTTGACTCAGTTCTTTACTGAGTTCAGGTGGCAATTCTAGATTCGTGGTATTTGTTAGGAAATTTGCTGTTTCTTCAGCACTAAAACGTAGGTCGTTGCCTCTAAGTTCAGAGAGTTGAGCGTTTATGCGTAATTGTGCCAGCTTGAGTGGTGGGTCAGACCTAGAGATGATGCAAAGTTTAATTGAAGGTGGTGCATACTCTAGTAAGAAGTTGATGGCTTCATGAATGCGTTCATTATTGATTAAATGATAGTCATCTAAAATAATGCAGATAGCTTTGTCTAAAGTTGTTGCTTCGTTCAGTAAAGGCGCAAGGACTTCATCTGCTTCGAGGCTTTGGGCAGCTTCCAACACAGCTAAGCTGTCTTCACCAATAGATGTTTTTGCAGCTATGGCAGTTACGAATTGTTGTAAGAAGCGTTTTTCGTCGTTGTCGTCACTATCTAAAGAAATCCAAGCAGTGTTTATGGCTTCGTTTTTGACAAGGCAATCATTGACTGCTGTTGTTTTACCAAAGCCTGCGGGTGCAGAAACGAGGATGAGCTTGAGGGTGTCGTTGATGTTGAAGTGGGACAGTAGGCGGGCTCGAGCCACCACGTCAGCCCTGAGTGGCGGGGCTAGCAACTTACTTTGTAAAAGCTTTGTTTCCACAAAAATCCTCTGATTCTATCTGTAGTTATTTAAAACATGACTTTGTTATATCTAGGTATAGCTATTTATATTTGCGTCTGTGACGACATAAATCAACTCGGTGATTGTCTAGTTTAGCCCATTATACCCGCACTACCCTTTAAGGGTGGTGACGCACTACCCACCTCCTTCTTAAAGTATGAATCACTAAGCAAGTTACTGACTCAAACGGTCATTCAAACTGTAACTAGTAAGGAGGTAAAAGAAGATGCAAACAAGAAGAAACAGCATTTTACAGAAAAAACAGCTACAGGACAGACAGCAACAGGACAGACAGCTACAGGATAGACAGCAACAAAGCACAACAAGTGTTTACTGCATCCAACTCAAAGAAGTTCTCAGCAATAGTTGGCAAGGTTTCTTCGAAGGTCTTGAGTTTGAAACACTCACAAGAGGTGATAAAGAAATCACCGTCATGCGAGGAACGTACGCAACCCAAGATGAGTTTCAAAGAATTTTGCAACGCCTTGAAGAAATGAACTTACATTATCAGAAAGTAACTGTAGATATCATACAAGATAGTTCACAGAATAAATCAAAGAGTAGATTGAACGGACTTTCATCCCACACCTGGATTCACGAGGTTTCCTAAATAACCTCGTTTTAAAAAAAACGCCCTGAAATTTTTAAGTCACATTCAAGTAGCGCTACTTGTTTAGATACAACAGAGCCCTACAGATAAAGTAAAGAAAAGAGAAAAAAATATGAAAAATACAATCAAGAGATTCGCACAAGTTAGCCTCATCGCCCTCAGCCTTTCACTCAGCCTCTCACTCGGACTCAATGCTATAGCTCAAAACACACTTAGTTTTGAACACAACGGACTAGAACCACTCGCAAATGGATTTCACTACGAAGGATGGCTCATCATAGATGGTACACCAGTGACTACAGGTAAGTTCAATGTTAACGCAGACGGTGAGATTGTAGATTTAAATGATAGAGTTATCAAGTACGGATCGTTTATCGTTCCAGATAATTCAGAAGATGCTAGCTTAGTTGTCTTAACCATTGAACCAGCAGGTGATGTAGACACTATCCCAGCAGCGACGAAGTATCTAGGTGGCGCACTCGAAAATGGCGTAGCAAATTTAAACATAGCTGCAGCGCCAGCACTCGGCAACGACTTCTCTGAAGCAAGCGGTTCTTATATCTTAGCCACACCGACTAACGGCAACGATAACGACGAAAACAGTGGTGTATGGTTCTTAGACCTAAGCTCAGGCAGCCCAAGTGTCGGTCTAGATGTTCCTGAACTGCCAGCAGGTTGGGAATACGAAGGTTGGGTAGTTATAGACGGTCAACCAATCAGCACAGGTCGCTTTACTGACCCAGCTATGGCAGATGACTTCTCAGGCTTTAGTGGTGACCAAGGTGGTCCACCCTTCCCAGGTGAAGATTTCCTAGTCAATGCTGTCAACGCTCCTGAAGGCATTAACTTCCCACTAGACCTATCTGGTGCGCCAGTAGTCCTATCAGTAGAGCCAAGCCCAGACGATAGCCCAGCACCATTTGCATTCAAACCACTTGTAGGTGTTACGCCAGAGAATGCACAAGACCACTTTAGCTATAGCCTAGATAACAAGGCAGCAGGCGCAGCAACCGTAACAGCAACACTTAACTAAGTTTTCCCCTTACATCCCCTTTATTCCCCTTTTTATAGTCCTTCAAATTTATAGTCCTTCACATTTACAGTCCTTCACATTTATAGTCCTTCACACATCGTGAAGGACTTTTTATTTTGTTAGAATCAGAATTATGTCGATAGATATTGAAAAAGCAAGAAGCTATATTCATGCACATGGGCTTTTATGGGAACGTGCTTTATGGGATTACCTCTTCGATGGTGGTTCTCTGGTACGAGTGCATCAAACGTTACTTAATTACAAAAATGCTGATGGTGGTTTTGGACATGGTTTGGAACATGATATCAAGTGCCCTCAATCCAATCCCTTACAGCTAGAATTTTTATTTAGCATTATTCGAGATACAGATTTGCCAGTAGGGCGCATATTATCTGGGTCAAGTGAGTGGGTTGCAAGCCAGCAACAACAGGATGGTAGCTTGAAAAATCCAAAAGAAGTATTGAGCTATCCTCATGCGCCATGGTGGGGTAGAGAATCAGAACCAACAATGGCGGGTGGGCAGGCAGCGCCAGACTCAATTGTAGGCAACCTCATCAAACACGGACAATGCTCATTGGAAACAGCGAATCGTACGAAGGCTTGGGTTGAAGCAAATGTGAGTTTAGATAGTATGGCTAAAGACGAGTGGCTATTTATGACCTATCACTACTTTGATTACTTCATGAGTGTGCGAGATTTTCCTGAGTTGGATAGTTTTCAAGAAGCAACTATAGAGGCGATAAATCGCTGTGCTGAGAAGCACATTGCAGATGGTGAGATGGCAAAAGCGATGGCAATCTTTTGCTTTGTGCCATCCCCACAAAGTTTTATGATGGCGCATGTGCCAGAAAGTATTATTGCCCAGTGTCTGGACTACCTAGAAAATAATCAGCTTGAAGATGGGCGCTGGGTGGATGAACATGATTTGGTGTATTGGCAGCCTTATACATCCATTAAGGCACTTTTAGCACTTAGAAATTTTAATCGTCTTTAAGATGCTAGTTTGGATATCGCGAGCTCTTTTACTTTTAGTATCACTGTTAGTATCACTGTTAGTTCTACTGTATTTCCTACTCGCCCCGATTGAAACTAAACTTGTTTATTGGGCAGATAAAACAGAGTACCTTGACGCTTTTGCTTTAGAGAATTTGAATGGTGAATACAAAGCCTTAGAACTTGAAGCACATGATGGCGTTACGTTAGTTGCTGCTGAGTTGATGCATCAAAATGCAGCTAGCCAGAATGCAGCTAGCCAAAATGCAGCTAGCCAGAATGAAGTCAAGAAGTGGTTAATTCATTTTCACGGTAATGCCAGTAATCATAGGGCGTATGTCTACACCTTAGAGCAGGTGATGCAGGAAATAGAAATCAATGTTTTGTTTGCTGAGTACCGTGGCTTTTACAAAAGTGAAGGTAAGCCAAACGAGGCTGATATTAGCCAAGATGCACGTTTGTACTATGACTATCTTATTGAAAAAGGTGTAGAGGGTAAAGACATTATTTTGTATGGCTACTCGCTTGGTACTGGTGTTGCGGTTGACTTGGCAGCAGAGGTAGATGTTGCTGCTTTACTTCTTGAAGCACCTTATACGAGTCTGCCTGATGTGGCTAAATCAGCCTATGGCAATTGGTTGCCAACGCAGCTTATGCGAAATCGTTTTGAGAGTATCAAGAAAATAGATAAGATAAACGCACCACTATTTGTTATGCATGGCACTTTGGATGAAGT
>CALGZD010000211.1 GCA_937934635.1 uncultured Deinococcales bacterium | reverse complement strand
TGCGGGTAAAAACATTATAGGCATAATGTAAAAATCCTTGAATATCTGATGCGGACACACCTTTAGAGTTCTTTTCGCTTTGCTACAAAAACATCTTAAATGTTGATATTCCCTGATATATCCCAATATTTCGGACGCACCTGAGAGGCTGTTATTTTTGGAACTTTGTTGAGTAATGCGAATTATGTTTTTGAAAGCTGTGTTTTGCAAAGCTGTGTTTTTAAACTGTAAACCTAAAGGGTATTGATTTATGTCTGATATAAAGAATGATAAAGCTGAAAGTATCCATAAAAGTGTACGTGACCAATATGCACCTGTAGCCCAAGAATATGTCACTAGCAAAACACATGCACAAGGCGATGATTTACAACTGATGGTGGATTTGGCAGGAGATGTTGTTGGTAAAAGGATTCTTGATGTCGCAACAGGTGGTGGTCATACTGCCTTAGCCTTTGCTAAGCAAGGTGCTGACGTTGTTGTGAGTGATTTGACGGTTGAGATGCTTGATGTTGCTGAGCAATTTATTGCTGAACAAGGCTTTGATTTGCAGTATGTTCAATCTGCTGCTGAAGATTTGAATTTTGAAGCTGAAAGTTTTGACCTGATTACTTGCCGAATTGCTGCCCATCATTTTGCGAGTCCACAACGGTTTTTGTCTCGTTGCCATGCCTTACTGAAGGATGATGGTTTACTGCTTTTGAACGATAATATTACTGCTGAACCGCCAGACCTTGCTGACTTTCTAAATCGAATTGAAAAGCTCCGTGATCCAAGTCATATCCAAGCTTATACGGTGAAAAGGTGGATGGATATGCTGGCAGAGGCTGGTTTTGAACTGCTTGAGTTTAGGCGTTGGCAAAAGGACTTTGATTTTTGGGCTTGGTTTAATCGTATGAAAGAGCCAGAAGAAGTGGGGAAGCACATCGAGAACGAATTTCGTAGTCTTGAAGCTTGGAAGCAAAGGTATTTCCATTTGGAGTTTGCTGGGGATAGGCTCGAGCGCATGAGTTATGAAGGCGGGCTTTTTGTTGTACGAAAGATTCGCTCTTGAGATTTAGCAAAATTCCTGACAACAAACTTTCGGTTGCGTGTTAATCTAATACATACATGCGTGAACTCAACCTAATCCGACATGGTCTTACCCCATGGAATGAAAGTGGACAGTTTCAAGGTCATAGCGATATTGAACTGTCTGAACAAGGCGTTAGCCAAGCAAAAACATTATGCGAACGTTTTAAGAAACATCACTTTGATGTTGTTTACTCAAGCCCATTACAGCGGGCTAAACAAACAGCCATGATTGCCTTACCCGATAAAGACATTATCTTCGATGACCGTTTAAAAGAGCTAAATTTTGGCATTTTTGAAGGTAGTGATTTAGCGACAAATCAAGCACGTCCTGAGTGGGATGTTTGGTATGCAGATACCTTTAAGCGCAAAGCGCCAAAAGGGGAGTCCTATGAAGAACTGCGCTTGCGGGCTGTTGACTGGCTAGAGTCTTTACCTGAAGGGCGGATAGCTGCTTTTGCACACTCGGGCACAATCCAAATGCTTATCAGCCATATTGTTGGTGTTGAATATCCGAAATGGCGTAAGCGTTTTTATTTGCGGCATGGGAGTATCAGCCGAGTGCTTTACCAAGATGGTCATGTGATGGTTGAACGATTGAATGATTGCCGTCACATGAATGGGATGAAGCTTGACCCTTTTGACGAGTGAGTCTAGTATTTCAAAAGGTAATCAGGAATGAATTGAATAGCTTCAATTTTTTATCCTAAAAAATATCACCGACAGTGGTCATTGCAAAGAAAAAATGGATTCATCACATATTTGGTGCTTGGGGTGCATTGGGGATGTTTGTTGTGATGTACCTACAAGAGGGAAGTATTTCTTATGTTCTTAATTGGTCTTTGGTTACTTTAGCTGGTTTTTTATTTGGTGTTTTTGTACCTTTAACGCTTATATGGTTGTTTTCCGAATGGCATTATCATCGTTCCTATCTTTATTTTTCTGAAGAAAAATAAAATCATGAAGGTTTGATTTGCAGAATCACTAGGTGTAATTTCTAACAGCGTGTTAAAATTCTCACGTGCCTGAAAGTAACGCAATACCTGATGCTTTACAAAACCCCACTGAACTAGAAAACCAAACTGAACAAGCGATTGTTGCTTTGGTAGACGAAGCTGCTGTAAGTGATGGTGAAGCTGTTCAAGTTCCTCTCTTTGAGGGTTTTGTTGTAGAGTCTGAGAAGTTTACAGGGACACTTTCAGAACTTGCCTATGCACTGCGTAGTGAACGCTTGCGTCCACAGGACATCAATGTATTACGGCTAGTGCGTGAATATTTGCAGTACTATCACGAGATTGTTCACGAAAGTGAAAGCAAAGACCTAAATCTAGCTACGGAAACTCTGCCACAGCTTGCACGAGTCATTGAACTTAAGCTCAGACTTCTTCTGCCTAAGCCTCCTAAAGATAGTGAGGAAGAAGAAGAGATGCTTATTAAAGAAACTGTGGAAGCGATTGAGATTCTTGAAGAGCTTGATGAGGCAATTCACTTCTTAAGAACTCGGCGTGATGAACGTAGGATTTTGATGCAAGCACAAGCACCAAAACCAAACTTGCCAAGACCAGAACGTAAAATTAAAGCAACGCCAAGCCGACTGAGTGAATTAGCAAGTCGTTACAACATGACGAACTACTTTGAGCTAGCCAAGGAGCGTTTGACGCTTCCTGCTGCTATTATTCGCTTGCTTGCCAGTCTTAAAGAAATTCGGGCTGGCTTTTTTAGCGAGATTGCACCTAAAGAGTGGGAAACACAGGTTGTTTACTTTTCGGGTATGCTCGAGCTTGTCAAACAAGACAAGATAATCGTCACGCAAGATGAAGCTTACAGCCCAATTCAAATACAACTAAATGAACCAAG
>CALGZD010000210.1 GCA_937934635.1 uncultured Deinococcales bacterium | reverse complement strand
TTATGCACAATCACTTGATTTTGTAGCTGTCGAAGGATTGATGACAATGGCGCCACAAGTCAATGATCCAGAAGAAGTGCGCCCTGTTTTTCGCAATTTAAGGAATTTACGTGATAGACTAGCTTTAAGGGAGTTATCGATGGGTATGAGTGGTGATTTTGAAATCGCTGTGGAAGAAGGGGCAACCATCGTGAGGGTTGGCTCAGCGATTTTTAGATAAATAACCTCGTAATACTAAACATACATAATAAACATACGAGGTATCAAATAATGAATCTTTGTGACCTAACACATATAGGTTACTTAGATGCAGAACATATAGATTCAGAAAAGATGTGCTCAAAGCAAGCTTTGAGTAATTCAGCATCTTGTAAGTTCATTAATCGATATGATTTCTAAGAAGAAGAGTTGAGCTGTGAAGTTAAGTCCACTAGATATACGCCATAAAGAATTCCAAAGTGCCCTCAATGGCTTTAATAAAGGTCAGGTAAGGGACTTTCTTGCTAGAGCGGCTGATCAATTTGAAGAACGGCTCGAGCAAATCCAACAGCTCAGTGAACAAATCAAGAAACAGGAAAAAGAAATCGAACAACTGCGTGTCGCAGATATTGAGCTTAAACGCACCTTAGTGACTAGCGAAAGACTAAGCGGTGAGGTAAAACTACAAGCTGAACGTGAAGCAGAATTACTGCTGAAAGAAACACAGTCACAAGCAGACATCATCTTAAGAGATGCTGAGCTGCAAAAACGTCAACTTTTAAAAACGGCTGAAACACAAATTGCTGAAGCGAATGAAGCAAGACAAAAAGCTGAAGAAGCTGCCAAACGCATCAGACAACGTTCACTGCAAGAAGCTACTCTGCAAAAACAACGTGCAGAAAATATGGTTGCTGGTTTAAAAGAACAAGCAACAACCACTACTGGCGTAAGTAAAACAGATAGTGAACATGCTAAAGAAATAGCAAAAATCAAACACAACTCAAAGACAATTATTGTTCAGCTCAAGAAAGATATTGCGAAATTGAAAGCTGAGCAGGGGCAAATGTTAGAACAGCTTAAAGGTTCTGACAGGCAGTCAAACGTCAGGCAATCAAACAGCGGGCAATCAAACGTCAGGCAATCAAACAGCGGGCAGTCGGGTAGTGGGCAGTCGGGTAGGCTCGAGCCTCAGGTAAATCCACCACCTATTCAGCAAAACACTCCTCCCCTAATAAAAACAAAAAAAGTTGCAAACGCACTCTCAAATAGCATTGATAATCTCATGTCGAACAATTTAGGGAATGGTGCATTGGGTTTAAGTCAAGGTATCAAGCAAAGCTTCAGCAATGAGCAATTTCCTCTAACAAATCAACCTGTAAAAACAGAAGCTTCACTCAAAGATAAACCTAATTCTAATAATAACGCTCAGCCAAAACAGGCTCACACGAATCAACTAGAAAGAGAACACCGTTCCAACCAACAACTAAACATTGTTGACCAAAATACCAAAGACACTATCGAGGAAAAGTCGGTAACGCATACAAATGGCTTAAGTCAACATATCTACCCACCAAAGTCAGTTAAAGAATCTTCTGTACAAGACAGGGGACGTTTGATTACGCCACCAACAGTCTACGATATTGAAAATCCTTTTACAGATGATGGCTTTGATGAAATTGATAGTTTAGGGAGTTTTTCTGACTCAATGATTAGCAATTCCATTATTGAAAATGACACGGGTATTCATGAAACAAATGGAGTAGCCATCACCTTACAAGACACAAGTTTTGATAGCAAAATTTTTAGTGTAGAAGATACTATTGAACTAAACGAGCCACATCATACGGTTGAGCACATCGAAGTTTTAGATACCGAATGGCTTGAAAATTTTGAATTTGATGATGAGTAAAGCTCTTCCACGATTAACTGCAACAGCAGTTAATCGGCGAGCTTCGTAACGAGTAAGAGTAAAGCCACTCAGTGTGTACAGTTATTTCGTGGAAACGCTGTAATAATCTGTGAATCACCTAGATATCTCCATAAAAATGACATCAGACTAAACTACGGATGTAAACGGAATTGGTATAACGTGCTTTGGATTTTTTTAAATTTTTTAACGTGTAGCGATTCGCTCACCAGTGAAAACCAAATGTTTAGAAGGGTCAACAGCTTTACCACTTAAGTGAAGTTCAAAGTGCAAGTGTGGACCTGTAGATAAACCAGTATTACCAACTAGCCCTAACCACTGACCTTGGTTTACCCACTCACCTTTTTCGACAATGACACGACTCATGTGGGCATAACGTGTCTCAGTACCATCATTATGGCGTAAGTAAACAGCGTAGCCATAATTACCTTCCCAGCCTGCAGTTTCAACGACACCATCTTTAACTGCCAAAATAGGTGTACCAGATTTAACTGCTATATCCATACCTCTGTGAAAGTCATTATTTGTTATTGCTAGTACACGTCTGCCATAGCCTGAAGTTAGGCGTCCTTTTGTCGGCAATGGCCACAAAAATGCCTGTTGCTCAACCGATGCTTCCCTACGAACTGCATCATTTGGATTTAAAGTGATTTCTAAACCACTAACCACTGTTGTTGTAGTTACAGTCAAGTTATCAGCAATGCGTTGATTATCAGTTAAACCCTGTCCACTAACAATTCGTCTGTTACTAAGTACTGCTGATGTAGTAGGTACAGATGTCAAACCAACCTTAAAGCTTTTTTGCTCATTAGAAGCGTCTTGACTCTGACCTGCCCCATCCTCATCCTCAAATTGAGCAAAACCACCAATAGAAATTGGCATTGAACGAGCTTCAAACTCAAGTGTCGGTTCTTGTACAATCGTGAAGTTTTCCTTAATGTTAGTAGAATCAGTGTTACTAGAATCAGTGTTGCTAGAATCAGTGTTACTAGAATCAGTAGTACTGAAGTTAGCATCACTAGTATCAACTACCTCAGATATTGCTATCTCTGTTTGTACAGAGCTTGTTTGTACAGAGCTTGCTTGTATAGTCTCTGTTGATAGGTCTGTTGATAGGTCTGTTGGTAGGTCTGCTGATAGGTCTGCTGGTACACGTAGTGCAACATTACTATGTGCTTTTGCGCTCACTTCACTTTGTGCAAGTTCATTAGAAACAGCTTCTTGGGCATCTTCTAACCGCTCTAAAACGGAGTTAGCCTGAAGACCAAAGCCATAAGCTCTAGATACGACTTCACTGTTTTTAGCTTCTCTTACAGTTTTAGCTTCTGTTATAGCCTGAGCTTCTGATGGATTTGAATCCACTGATGTTCGTAAATCATCAAGATGTTTAGCCGTAACAATCCTAGTAGAAAGGGTTGAAACACCTGTAATGCCTGTATTTTCAGCAGCATCCAGATTTTGTTGTGGTAAATTTTGGGCATCCACTTGAATTATTTGTGATTCCTGCTGCAATTTAACATGAGCTTGAACATGCTCTTGAACACGCTGTTGTTCTGCAATAGTATCCAAATTTGCAGCAGTAATAGCTGGCGTATTTTTTCTTGTTTGCAATTTGCTTGAAGGTGCATAAGATTCATTATTTGTTTGAATATCTTTATTTGCTACCTCAGCACTTGAAGTATTTTCAGTATCTGTATCTTTAAATGTACTTAAAGCTTCATCTGGCTTGCCTACAAAGGCTTGAGACGTGCTACCTAAAGTAGCACCTAAAATTACCCTTCGGGGATTCATACTCACGGCTTGTATTCCATAAGTATTCACCATGCTGTATTGTATGCGTTTTTCATCGGAAGGTGCTTCAGTACCAATAAAGGCTTGAACAGCACTCCAAAACAAAAACAAAGCAAGTAAAAGTAATCTATACACCGAGAATTTGCCCAATCTCTTTCGTGAAACATCTGTACAGCTTTTTTACAGCTATTCTTGGTAAGTAATTACTTCCAAGTTTGGATAAAATTACCAATTGCTAACTACCAAGAGTACAAGCATTACCATATTAGGAACTGGTATCTTAATTAATAATGACGAAAAGCACACTATTGCTTATCAAAATACCTGTTCGCTTAGACAGCATCAGAAAAATGCCTAAAATAACGCCCCTAAAATAACGCCTAATCTGTCACCAACTATGAGCATACCTGTCTCTGTAGCCTACAGTATTAGATGACTTAGCGCTAACGTTAATTGACCATTAATTGCTTAGTTGATTTACTTTATATAAGGTACCATTTTAGCTGTTTTCATATAGTCCTTTACAAGAAGTAGTTTTTAGAGTAAACTCTCAACCATGAATGCTTTAGTGTTAGTTCATTTAACAAGTAATCCTTTTCTTGAGGGAAAAGATTACTGGGCTCGAGCCTTCCTGCTAGCAGCTTCTAAGCGCTAGCTAAACATATTGCTAGAAAACTTAGTTGTTGCAACACCCTGACCCATTTTCAAAATGAGGTCTTTTTTTATTGCTGAAATTAAAATCCTAAGGATATCTTATGAAAAACTTGACCCCAGTTTTACTCTTAACCCCAGGTCCAACGCCCATCCATCCACGCTCAGTTGATGCTATGAGCTGGCCAATGCGTAGTCATATGGACGCTGATGTATTTGCCTACAATGACCGTATTGTTGAAGATTTGCACGAACTTTATCAAACAGGTGGTAAAGGCTTTACTAGTCTGCTATCAGGTACTGGCTCACTCGGAATGGAGGCAGGCTTTGCAAATTTGCTAGAAGCTGGCGATAAGGTGTTAATTGTTAGCAATGGTGTTTTTGGTGATAGAAAAATAGAAATGGCAGAACGTCTTGGTGCAGACGTTATTGCTGTACGCTTTCCTGCTTCAGCTCCAATTGATGTTACAAAAGTAAAAGAAGCTGCTGAAAAGCATCAACCAAAAGTGCTCGCTATGGTCCATGGAGAAACGTCTACAGGCGTCATGAACCCTGTACCAGAAGTTGGCGAAATTGCTAAAGAACTTGGCTGTTTATTCTCTGTGGATGCAGTTACTACTGTCGGGATGCTTGAGTTTGATATGCAGGCTTGGGGTGTAGATTATGCCTATACAGGTTCTCAAAAGTGCTTGTCAGCACCTCCAGGACTTGCTCCTGTTGCATTCAGTAGCAAAGCGATTGAAGCAGTTAGACATCGTAAAACACCTGTAAGTACTTGGTACAGCGATGCCCTAGGTATGCTCAACTATTGGGAACCAAATGAGCAAGGTCGTAAATACCACCACACCATTCCTGTACAGTTGCACTGGGCAACAGGTGAGGCAATTCGTGCTGCACTTGAAGAGGGTATTGAAAACAGAACTCAAAGGGTTAAAACAGTTGGATTTGCTGCTCTAGAAACGTTAAAAACGGTGGGCTTTAGTGCTTATATTCCTGAAGAATATCGTTTACCTACGGTGCTCGCCATGAAGTTACCAGAAGATATGGATGATACAAAAGTTCGTCATCAATTGCGTTTTGACTATGACATCAGTGTAACAGGGGGACTTGGTGAAACGGCTGGCAAGATTTGGCGACTTGGGTTGATGGGGGAAAATGCCAGACCAAGACATTATTTGAAACTCATGGAAGCACTCGCAGATATTTTGAATGCTCCACATTTACCAAGGTTGTTTGAAGAAATTAGTGTTGGTGAAAAGTACCAATAGGCGTTTTGTTGGTATGGATAGATATGAGAAATAATAGCCAAAAGAAAGAACGGCGAACTAGGGAAAGTTCGCCGTTCTTTGGAAGAAATGTTCGTCGGTATCTTGTTGAAACTCAGTTCTAAACTTAATTAACTGAGATTTTACGAGGTTGTGCTTCAGCCGCCTTTGGCATAGTGAGTAGCAAAATACCATCTTCAACTTTTGCGTCAATAGCATCTACTTGCACACTTTCTGGTAAATGCACCTTACGGTTAATATCAGCTAAACGCAGGCTTCTATAGTGATAAGTGCGTTTTTCTGCTACTTCTTCAACAACTGCTTCAGCGTTTGCATCTTCATTTACATCAGCTTTAACATCACTATCTACAGTTTTGTAACTAGCACGAATATCAAGATTACGACCTTCAAGGTTGATATCGATATTCTCACGCTTTATGCCAGGTACAGCCATCTCTAAAACAAATGCATCAGCGGTTTCATAGAGGTCAGTACCATTTACGTTACTTGTGCTATAGCTGGTTCTTAGGTTTCTTGCTGATCCA
>CALGZD010000209.1 GCA_937934635.1 uncultured Deinococcales bacterium | reverse complement strand
TGTCTGATTTAAGCACACAAGCTACTCAACTTTTAGCTAACCCAAACTTTGATACAAACACTGATTGGTTTAACTGTGGACCTGCTGCAAATAGCAATATCTCAAACGGAAACCTCGCATTATCTGGCGATAGTGCTTGCGTTTATCAAACAATTGCAGCAACACCAAACGAAAGCTATAGCCTTGCATGTTATGGCGGAACAAATGCCGAATTCGCAAGCGTGACACTAAGCATATTGGACTCGAGCTGGAATGCTATCGATTCTTCAAGTGTTTCTCTAAATACCTTAACAAGCGTAGAAGCAACATCAAATACAACCTATGTAGCAGCAACTATCTATGCTGAAGGTGAAACTAACATTTCAGACTGCATCTTAACTGCTAGTGGCACAGATTCTGTAGATCCAGTTGATCCTGTAGACCCAGTTGATCCTGTAGACCCAGTTGCTCCTGTAGCTGGCGAGCTACTTGCAAACTCAACTTTTGATGCCAATACAGATTGGTTTAACTGTGGGGATGCGAATAAGAGCAATATGTCAAATGGTGTATTGACGCTATCTGGTAGTGGTGGTTGTGTTTATCAAACCGTTCCTGCAACTGCTAATGAAACATATACCCTAGTTTGTGACTCTACATCTGACGCAGCTTACTCAACTGTAACACTCAGTATGCTAAATTCTAACTGGTCTGCAATCGACACAAGTGTTGTTACTGTTGACAATGTGACAGCTCAACCATCAGTAGTAACTAACCTTACGTCAACAAATGCTACTAGCTATGTTGCTGTTACAATCTACTCTGAAGGTCCAGCTACACATGAAAGTTGTTCTTTAACAACTGATGGCACTTCAACGCCAGCACCAACGCCAGCGCCAACGCCAGCACCTGAACCAACACCAACTCCAGAGCCAACACCTGAACCAAATCCAACGCCAGGCGGTTCAGTTGAAAATACTTTGCTAAACAATGCTAGCTTTGACACCTTTGATAGCTGGACAACCTGTAGCTCTACTGGTCAAGCAGAGTACGGTATCGGTACTGGTAATTTCTTAGGTGGTGGCGGTGAGTCTTGTGCATTCCAAAATGTAATCGCACAACCAGGCGCAACTTACACACTATCTTGTGCTGGTAGTAGTCCAGAAGGCTTTTCAAGTATGTCTCTCAGTAGCCTTAACAGTAACTGGGGTATCATCGATCAAAACACAGTTGAGATTACTGCTAACAACGTTTACGCTACTAGCCTAACCGCAACAGGAGCAACCTATATGACTGTAACGCTTTATAGTGACACAGTAATAAACTTGTCTGAATGTGGTTTGATTATTCAATAATTTCGTGTAAAACAACCTGACAAAAGTTCGTCATGAACTTCTAAGATGCATTGTACAGTCCTGTACAATGCATCTTATTTTTACTTTCCTTCAAGCGTAGCTGCCGCATTCTCTTTCTCTTTTAAGAGTTTCATATTTTTCCCTAAGATTCCTCCTCGAGCGTTATGCCCTTGGGTAATCACTACAAAGGCTTTTGAATCAATATCTGCAACAATATCACTAAGCCTATCTACATCTGAGCGCATCACCGTACACATAAGTACGCTATTTGATTCTTTATTAAACGTTCCTTCTGAGTTCCACTGTGTAACACCTATACGCAAGGTTGTGTGTAATGCTGCTGCAACATCACTTGGCTGTTTGGTAACAATCATCACCATTCGTACAATACTCGGTCCTTCAAGCGCATAGTCTGTTGCCAAGCCAGATACAAAAAGTGCAACCATTGAGTAAAGTGCATTTTCCCAACCGAAGAAAAATCCTAAAAGCAATATGATTGTGCCATCAGTAAGTATGTAAATCTGGCTGATAGGCAAACCCGTTTTGAGTTGGAGAACCCTGCTCAAAACACCCGTACCACCAGCATTGCCCTGTGCCCTTAAAACCAGACCAAACCCAATACCAGATGCAACTCCCCCAAACAAAGCATTTAACAGAAGGTCCTCACTAATACCTCCTGCGGGCATAATCAAACCAAATAAATCGATAAAAATATTGCTTAAGAAAACCACATAGCTAGTACGAATCAAGAACTTAAAACGTCCAAGGCTATAAAAGCCCAAAATCAACAGAGGAATGTTCATGAGCTGCAAAAGTATACCTGGACTCAAATTGATGTATTTCAAAACTACTAAGCTCAAACCTGAAATACCGCCAGGTGCAATATTGTTTGGATAAAAGAAAATACGAAATCCAAAAGCCATGATAATAGCACCAAGACTCAGGTATAAAAAGTTTTGCCAATTGGAAAAAACGTCTTTACGAATCCGTTCCCAACTTAGTTTGCTAATAGCACGATTTGAAACAAACATAGCTTTTATCCTCTACATGTGTGGTTATTTTAATTAGCTCAAGTCACCACATATTTTTTCTACCAATAGTTTGCAAGAAATCACCACAAAATAATGTAGAATTCCCTCTTTGCGCTCTCTTTTTACTCTCTTTTTACTAGCCAAAAGACAGGAAAAAGCCAGTCTACTTAGACTGACTTCTATAACCTTTGTTTTGTACTACTGTTGAAATGGTGCCGAGGATGGGACTTGAACCCACACGCCATTTCTGGCACTAGCCCCTCAAGCCAGCGTGTCTACCAATTCCACCACCTCGGCAGGGGTGCGTATTTGAGTAAATACTCCTCAAATAGCGTTAAATAGCAATGTGAATGATACTAGCTCAATCTTTAGTATGTCAAGGTTATCTTTGAACAAAATACGAGCATATTAGAGTGTGAAAATCACTTATTTCATTTAAACAAGAATCACAATTTTATTTTGATACTTTTTTAAAATAGCTCATCTTGTTAAAGCTACAAATCAAGCTTATCTACAAGCTTTCTTACTCTTACTTGAGCATTTTTCATAATGACTGGACCATGCCCAAGTGCCAACGTTTTCAAGCCAAGATTTGCAACTTTCTGAATCGATTTTCTTGATTCAGGCAAATCAGGCGTAAAGGCCTTAAAAGGCTGCGTTAGCCTACCCATAATGTTCATCATGACATCACCACCAATTAAGATTGATTCTTTTGGTAGCCAAAATCCTATCTGCCCTGCACTGTGCCCAGGTAAATGGATAACTTCTAAACCTTCCAGCACCTCAGAAATAGCTTCGGAAGCTTTTAAGGTTCTGTGAACCTCGCAGGTCGGTAGCTCTGCACTACTGCCTAATCTGAACATCAAACGATCAATGACATTAAAGCCATCTTGTGGTGCAGTTTCTTGAACTTGCTTAGCTTCAATAATTGCCGCATCTAAATCATGCGCCCAAACCTCAGCGCCTGTACGTTGCTGCATATCACAAAGTGAACCTATATGATCACCATGTGCATGGGTAATCAGGATACGCTTTAAATCATGTAAATCATAGCCAGCCTTGTTAATGGCTTTGATAATAGACTCTGAACTATTTGCATCACCTGTATCCACTAGGCTCAAACCATCATTGCCTTCAATCAGGTAACAATTGCTAATGCCTACTCTAAATTGAGTGATGTATTTGCTGATACGTTTCATAATACCTGTGGGATTAGCTATTCTACTTTGGTGCGCTCGAGCGCAACGTCTATCACCTGACGTAATTTGCCATAATCGCCGCCTGTGACCTTCATGCCATTGATTAACATACTAGGTGTACCTTCGAGTTCTAGCGATTGTCCAAAGGCAAGATCAGTAAAGACCTCATCTTCAAAATCACCATCTAAAACACAACGTGCCAGTTCTTCAGCATCAAGCTCTGGTACATATTCTCTAGCAATCGCTGCTATTGATTCAGGCGACGACCATTTATCTGTAGCCCCTTGAATATCAAAAATGTAGCGCTTCAAGCGCCAAAAAGCTACGTTGTCTTGCTTATAGGCACATTCGCCAGCCCAAGCTGCAAAAAACGAATCTTTATTGATAACAGGGTAATTAACAAAAACAATAAATAAATCCCCTGGCAAGACATAATCACGAATAAGCGGTGCCATAACATTTTGATTGAAACGCTTACAGTGCGGACAGCTAAAATCTTCAAAAAGCACCATCATGACAGGTGCGCCAGAATAGCCAAGGTGCGGTTGTGAGGTCAATTGAAAATCACGCTCGGTTGCTCTAGCCATCGCACGTTCAACATTCTCTTGAACATCTTCTATTAGGGTTGGTGAAGCTTCTATACCTTGTGGCTGTTCTCGTTCTTCTGCGATATTGCGTGCTAGCCTAGTTGCCTCACTCATCAAATCTGCAGCACTACCTTCTAGTGAGTACTGTGCAAAAGCTACTGATATGCCGCAAAACCCATAAAACATAGCCAAACTGAGTAACAGCAAAAACACCTTATATCGTTTGTTGTTTAACAGCCTCACAAAAACACGCTCACTCATCTCTGTTATCAATCATGTTATCTAAAAGTATATGAAGATTAGGTATAATACTAAGCCTTAAATGACAAGTTTTTATTATATCGCTGCTGCTTCCATATAGATTCTTAATCTATCCCCTTCAAATCTAGACACTTCTAATCTAGGCACTTCAAAAGTGAGAGCATCTCTATATGATGCGTTTGCGGATAAAAATCAAATGCTTCCATTTTTATAAGCTCAAAACCTTGCTCGTTTAAAGAAGCAACATCTCTTGCCCATGTTGCTACATCACAGGAGACATAAGCAAGGTAACTTGGCTTAGCGTGGCTGATAGCTGACCGCAATTCTTTTGATAAACCTGCTCTTGGTGGGTCTACACAAAGCAAGGATAAGTTACTGATTTCTTCTGGGTTGAGATATTTGGCATTGACCTTTTTAAACTCAAGGTTGCTAATACCCTGCTTTTCAGCTTCTTGTTCGCCTAGCTTGAGGCTCGAGCCGCTAATATCCACAACCTTAACCTTCTCAAATAACTCCCTCAAATGAAAAGCAATAACCCCACTACCACCAAATAAATCAACAGCCTCACCTGTTACCTCAAGTTCCTCTATCCAAGTTTTTAAGGTTTGAAAGAGTAAGCCCGCAGCCTTTGGATTTGGCTGAGAAAATTCACTGGCACTCACACTCACCTGTGCGTCACCAATAACCTGAGGCAAACGACGCTTCCCAGCAAGGCGTTCTACCCCATTCCGAAAACGTCCTCTTGCATCATATTGACTATAGCTCACGCCTGCCAATACACCACCATCAACAAGTTCATGTGCTAATGCCATATAGTTTCTGTGCGATGCACGCCCTATCAAACAAGCAAGCACTTCACCTTCATGATTTGCACGTAAAGCTATCTCTACAAGACCTTTTGCAGTTTCTTGTCCAACAGAGTTTTCAAGAACGTTCCAAACTTCATTTATGGCTGGATGCGCTACAGAATCTTCATTGAGCAAAACTAGCTCATGACTTTGTGCTTTTCGGTAGCCTAAACCTTCTTTTGAAACAGCAGGTTGTACTGCATAGCGGTAATTCCATAACTCTGGTGCTGGTCGTACTTTCAGGACTATATCAGTAGCGCTTAAATCCAAAGAACTTGAATTCACACCCTGCCTATTCATAATATCTTTGATAACTTCTGCTTTTAAAACAAGTTGTTGTTCATCGTCAATGAAAGCATAGTCCAACCCTGGATGATGACTAGCTAAACTACGACGAAAAGGACTTGCTTCTAAAACGTCTAAAACACGTCCTTGCAAGACACCCTTCACTTTGGTGAGTTGTACACGTACAAGCTCAGTTGGTAACGCACCTTGTACTAAGGCGATTTGACCAGCCTGATTAGTTTGGCTATCTTGACTGGGCTCGAGCCTTGCAAGTGCCATCGCTCTATGAAGCATACGCTCAGGTCTCAAAGTCGTTTCTACTACTTTGCGTTTCTGAGTATTGTGCCTATTTTTTCTATGGTTCTTATTCTGCATATGCTTATTTGCCATTACTATTTACCATTACTATTTGCCATTACTATTGGTTATAGCATGGTTCACTAGCTAAATTCGGAAAAATACTGGGTGAAAATACTGGGTGAAAATACTCGAAAAAAAGTAAAGGCTTGAATCAAGATTCGAATTCGACTTAAATTTCAATTTCATCAATCCTTTAACCTATTCTACACGAAGCTCAAATACCATTATTTCAAGTTATTTTTGGTGAAAAAATAGGTTATTCAACCATGACGAGTGAAGTAATTTACTGATATACTCATCATTGATATGAATCGTTCCTTTCAAGAAATTGTCGAATTAGCCATTTTCGGTATCATTGCGCTTGCAATCGGTACTGGTCTCCTATGGGTTTTAGGACATGTCCTCGGCTTTGTTGGTTGGTTATCAACCAAAATTGCTGGATGGATTTGGCTCCCTGTCCGTTTCCTTCTCCTAATCGCCATCGTCGTTATCGCCGTATACTTCATCTGGAAATTTATTCAAGATCGCAACAGTGCAAAAGCAGCAAAACCAGCTTCTGTTATCTCAGGTAGCTCAACTGCTAAAGCAGCTACAACTAGCGATGCCAGTAGTGCTGTAAACAGCGATGCAAAGTCAGAAACTAGTAGCTCAAACGAAAGTAGTAACGACGAGTAATTTAACCTTGGCACGCAACACAATGTAATCGGATGCCCTACAGCATCCGATTTTTTTGATACATATATGATATTAGTCATTTAAATTCGGTAAAATATTAATATCTACTGGCTTCAAATGCCAGAATAACTACATTCACTTTTTGCTAATACATCTTTTAGAGTATTTTCCCACAACGCAGAAAAATCCTTAAAAAAATTAGTCACTCAAATGAAAGGTTTGTCTATGGTTTACAAAATCCCTACTTCAAACAACAAGTGCAAATTGGTTTTTGAAATTCCTGGTCACAATACTGAAGCTTCAAGCATCGAACTTCATGCTGATTTTAACAATTGGAAACCTGTCAAAATTGATGGTTTCAACAGAGGCATGTGGCGTCTTGAGCAAGAAGTCGATGCAGGCAAACAATACCAATTTAGATACAAAATCATTCGTGATGGTCACGAATACTGGCTCAGTGATGCTGAAGCTGAAGGCTTAGTGCCAAACGATAAAGGTACTAAGAACTCAATTATAAACTGCTAAAGCATTTTTTAAATTTGCAAGGTAGTTTTTTTATAGCTCTTAGTAACTCAATCTTTTAGGTGTGGCTGTTGATTCACACCTATAATTAAGCAGCTATCTGCTTTTCGGTTATATCGCAAATTCGCAAATGCAGTATCACCGAATGCAAAATACCCCTTGCCCGATGCAGTTAAATCACGAATAGCTTTATTTAAACTACCTCCATGTGCAACAACCAAAACATTTTTGGAATCATTTTGGAAAAGCTCTTCTAGTGCCAGATTAATTCTTCTATTAAAGCTTGCATCACTTTCACCTCCGTCTTTTGTGAAGGCATCAAAGCGGTTACGAAATTCTGGAACAGGATATTTTTTGGCAGCTTCTTCACGATGCATAGCTGCTAAAGGACCATTATCAAATTCCATCCAACGCTGAGAAATTTCAATGTTGGAATCAAGACTGTTAGCAATAATTTCGGCCGTTTGTGCAGCCCTTTGCAAAGGACTGCAAACTATTTTATCGAAAGTAACAGATTTACCCTGCCAATAATTGCCCAAAGCTTTTGCTTGTCTAATACCTTCTTTAGTTAAAGGACTATCGTAACGTCCCTCATGCACTTTTTCGTCATCTGCCCGGGAACGTCCATGACGTAATAGCGTGATATTAACGATATCATCAAGCATCTTCACACAATACTATCTTGCACGATCAAGTTCACGCTGTGCTAA
>CALGZD010000208.1 GCA_937934635.1 uncultured Deinococcales bacterium | reverse complement strand
TCGTCTCACTGTTTATAAAAGTATATGAAACGAATTTCATATCTTTAATATTACTATTTTTATAGTAACCAACTCCTGTTAGCTACTTTATTTCTAAAGGTTTCTAAGTCGTTCTTTCCTCTTAATTAGTTGTCATGGTTCCTTCCGCTCTTGGATTTCCCTGAAGGGTTTTCCCTGCGAGCGGAATGTAAATATAAAACGCCTTAGTCGGGCATGTCAACCCTAATGTCCCCGACAAAAAACTTACAAGTAGTTTGACTAAGTTCAATTTGAAGTTATCCCTTATTTCAAAGGCTTTTTAGATTAATTTGGGGGTGATTCACAACCTTCAGAATAAATCAATGAAACAACATTAATCTTTGATTTTGCCATGCTGTCCCTCTGAATATTTTCAACAACAACTGCTCTTGTATCTCAGAAGTTTAGGATTTAAACAAGTAGTGCTTTAACAAGTGAAAATCTAAGGGTAAATAATCGGAATTAGCTATACTATTCTGTAGGCATATCTGTAGGCATATCTGTACCCATAAGCTTTTTAGAGTTTAGCGTCCAAAACATACCCTTTTAGTATCAGTTGTCGCTGTAGTAACAGTATTTTGTGAAACAAAACCCACACTTTCAATGATGAACCTTAAGAAGGATTTTGTTCGTTTTAAACTGCAACTTTTTTGCAAAATTTAAATTACTTCTAATTTTAATAGCAGTTGCAAAAAAGAGTCTAGCAGCGAGAAACACTTTTGTATTACCGTTTAAGGCATAGTTTAAAGTCAACATGAACATCAAAACAGAATCGGTCGTACTGGAATTAGTAATACAAATGCCATAACTACTGACTTCTAAAACACTTACGCTTCTTCAGACCAAACTTCAACTTCTACAGA
This sequence comes from uncultured Deinococcales bacterium, assembly GCA_937934635.1. The sequence continues at coordinate 6,184 of CALGZD010000208.1, read as the reverse complement.
GCTTTCTACTACTGTGCATAAGCTGTGAGATGCAACAAAATTATCTATTTTGTATAAAAGACGCTCGAGCCCAACTCTATCCCCACCAATCACACTTACCCCTATTGTCTCCCAAGTATGAGATTCAACGCCATCCAGACGTGCAGCAGACAAAGAATATCTTGTTTTAATTTTATTGACTAAAGGACTAATCAGAGATCGTTTTTCCTTAAGGCTAGTCACCCAAGGGCATTCGAGCTTTACTACATAGACTGCAATGTAAACCGTTGACATCAGATAATAAATTTAAATTTGGAGAAGCTAAGACCAATCTTTAATTTGCATATGTTGGTCATGTACAAAAACAACCGCTGACTTTTCTATACCCTCTAGCAAAGCACTATCATCTGTCATATAGCTTGCAATTCTTAAATTTGCAGATTTAAAGTCTTGCGCCCAAATAATAGCTGATTCATTACCACTAGAACCTGCATGGACTAAACCCCGTAAAGCACCAACAACCACAACATCGCCTTCAGCTACAATCTCTGCACCTGAATTCACATCACCTAGAATAATAGCAGAACCAGTGGATTCGACACGTCCACCACTTCGAACAGTTCGTGCAATAATTTTTGTTTCTCCACCAGCTTTTTTAACAGGTGGTGCAGCAGTCGTCACTGTGGATTGCTGTTCAACACCTTGAAAACCAGCAATTGTTCCACCAACAGCTTCTATTATTTCAGAAGCCGCTTTTACTAAATCCCATGGCAGCTTATCAGCTACTTCAAAGTAACACTCTCCAGCCAAAGCTGCTGATTGTGCTTCCAACTGTCGTTTTACATCTTCTACAGATTCATATTTATCAAAGCTGATATAGATTCCTGAACGCCTACCACGAATTTTCATAGTGTAATAATCCCCAGTTTATTTTATATAGATGGTTCAGTCTAACAAACCTATAAGTTTGCATATCCCATTTGCAAAATAAAATGCAATGTGAAAGATTTTTAAGGTTAAATATTTCTTAAAGTTGAACCTTTCTTAAAGCTGAACCTTTCTTAAGGTTGAACATTCCAGTAGGCTGCTAAAAAGTCTCTGGCTATAGGAATGGCCACAGCACTGCTCGAGCCGCCGTTCTCAATAAACACAGTCACCACAACTTCTGGTTTTTCCACAGGACCAAAACCAGTAAACCAAGAATGCTCAAAGCCATCACCCTTACCGTTTTGTGCCGTACCTGTTTTACCAGCAATCGATACAGGAAAGGTATTTGGTCCTAACAACCATCGTCCACCATAGTCGGTCATCATTAGGCGCATACCATCACGTACATGTCTCCAAGATTGACCCTCGATAATTTTAAGGCTTGGCAAAATCCGCTCATCACCAATTTGTCTAACCAAGTGCGGTTTATACTGCTTGCCATCCATTGCAATGGTTGCACTCAACTGTGTTACCTGAACAGGTGTAGCGAGCAAATCTCCTTGACCAATCGATATATTCAAAGTGTCACCAGGACGCCATGCAAAACCACGTTGCAAACGAGAATATTCATCATCAGGCACAAGACCTGCACGTTCTTCAAGTACGCCAATGCCAACCACACTGCCATAGCCCATAGCTTTAGCATTATCCGTAAGCTCTTTAGAAAATTGTGACCAACCTTGACCTACATCAGGTGTTTGTGCAGAGGCATTAAAATAAAATGTATTGCAACTATCAGCTATTGCTTCTTTTACGTTATAAGAACCTTTTGAGTAGCCTGCCCAATTTCGCATGACCAAATCACGAAAATAAAATTGACCAGCACAAGGATAAACTGTTTCAGATGTAATGTGCCCTTTATCCATCAAGGTGTAACTTGTCAGAAGTTTAAAAGTTGATGCAGGTGGAAAGGCACTCACGGCACGATTGAGCATAGGAAAATCTGTCGTGTCTTCAAGCAACCCAGAAATATCTTCTGAAACAATGGGTCGTTTGGTAAAAATATGTGGGTCATAGCTTGGGTAACTCGCTAAAGCTAAAATTTCACCTGTATTAGGGTCCATAGCTACAATAGCACCACGAAGCTGATCCATGAGCTCGAGCTCTTTGGCTACCCTCTGTTTATTCACATAAGGTAAAGCTTCAGCCAATACTTTTTCTGCTTTCGCTTGTAACTCAAGATCAATCGTTAAAACGATATTTTTACCAGGTTCAGCAGGGGTTATAAAGTCTTCAAATCGCCCCACAACACGGCGCTTATTATCAATCTCAATAAACTCTTCGCCATCCACGCCATAGAGTTCTTCGTTATAGTAGCCTTCAATACCACTGACACCAAAAAATTGTTCATCTTTTTCTTCGCGGGTATAACCGATTAAGTGCGCTGCATTTTGAGTTGGATAAAAACGTTCTTTACGTCTACGAACATAAAGCGAGGTTTCCCCTGTAAAATAACCACTATCCAGAACAGGCTGTTCGACCATCAACTCTTCTAGAGCAGCAATCAAGCTGTAATCAACATCCCAAATTACAACTTTGCCGTGTTGCTTTTCTCGTGTATCAGTCAAATCAGGGTCTTCTAAAACTAGGTCTTGCCCTAGTAAGTGTTCAATACGAGCTTTTTGAGCAACATCTCCACCACGGTAGACCAAATCAACTGCCAAGCGACTGTCTGCAAGAACCGTACCGTCTCGAGCCAAGACTTTGCCCCTCAAAGGAACAATATCTACCTTGCCCACATAGTTATCTTGACTACGCAAGCGAAAGGTATCTACATGTACAAACTGTAAGTAAGCTAATCTAACCGAAAACAGCAGTAATAAAGCAAGCATAATCACAAAGAGCAACCACAATCTACCAGTTACAGCCTTTGATTCTGGCGTACCCAAACTCGGTGGAGCTATCACAGCATGATGCTTGGAATAGCGTTTATTTTTTACTGTTCTATACATTTAGTTATCAATTCAAAAACCTTAAACATAAAGCTCTTCCACGATTAACTGACTTAGGTCAGTTAATCGGCGAGCTTCGTAACGAGTAGGAACGAACTCATTTAGCATGGGTCAACATTATGTGGAAACGCTAATAGATATAACAACACTAGAGATACCAGAAGATACTAATGAAGCATAAAGATATGTCTAATGAGCTTTCAGACCTCTTAATACAGCATACTTTCTATACAAGTTTAAAGGATACGAAATTTATGAACTTTAGATGATAAAGTTACTTACTTTGAGCTACATACTCTAGATTAATTAGGGGGAAGCTCAGAAGGTATTTATACTAACGCTCCAAAAATTCTCGTTACAAAAATTCTCGTTACAAAAATTCACGGCGCAAAATACCATTTCGCTTCATCAATGCATCAACAAGCGGCAAAATTATAAGACCTAGTACTACTGTAAAGACTATCTCTAATGGTGCAACTCGAAAGATTTCAATCAAGGCATTCCGATCATAAAGCCAAGCCACAAGTGCAAAAAATAGTGCCCACTTAGTTACTAAAGCAACACCAACCACAATAAGGCGTTCAAAAATTCCTGATTGCCTGATCTGTGTAGCAACAAACAAGGCAACAAAAATACCCCCTGCTAAAGCAACTGCATGAAAGCCTATATAGCCATAGCCCACTAAGTCTTGAACTAAGCCAACACAAAAAGCAAAAAGTACAGAACGCCAAGGTCGCAAATGCCATAAAACACTTACAGCTGCTATTAAAAATAAGTCAGGGCTTGGTGTGTTACTAAATAATGCAGACATCACACCTTGTAAGGCCAAAAGAAGTATGTAAAAAAGTCCAAGTTGCAACATCAGCATTATAGTTATATCAGCTATGACATTGGGATATGATGGGATTTGATAAAAGATTCAATGCGAAGCTTCACATCAGAGTTTTAATCAGGGCTTTGATCAGGGCTTCAATCAGGGCTTTAATCAGAGTTTCGCTCAAAGCTTCACTCAAAGCTTCACAGAAATTTGAAGCTGCCTTCAAACATGGCATAATCACATAATCAGTTGCAGCAAAACTAAAAGTATAAAAGCCAAAACAACCATTTTTTGTTTCCACGTTATACCCTAAAAGCATATTTTAAAGATTCTGTCACAAAAAAATAACTTTTTGGTAATAATTGCATGTACACTAGTATCAAAAATCATGTATGCTATGAAACTATCTAACAAGGCCTATATCTACTAAAGCTGATACCTAACAAAGCTTATTGCCTACTCATCATCAGGAGTGTCACAACCTATGTCACTAAGTATTGCTGAAATCAAAAAGAAACTTAAAGAAGAAGATGTGAAATTCCTTCGTCTCATGTTTACAGATATCATGGGCATGAACAAAAACGTTGAAGTACCTTTATCACAATTTGATAAGGCACTTGATGGTGAAATTATGTTTGACGGTTCTTCTATCAACGGTTTTACTCGTGTTGAAGAATCAGACATGTTGCTGAAACCTGATTTAAGCAGCTTCCTTATCTTCCCCGATATCATCGAAACTGGTAATCAGGGTAACGTTGCAAGGCTTATCTGTGATGTAAGTTTTCCTGATGACAAACCATTTCCTGGCGATCCTCGCTACGCTCTTAAACGCCAAATCGAACGCTTAGAAGCACTAGGCTTTGACGGGCTGAATGTTGGTCCTGAACCTGAGTTCTTTTTGTTTCAAAGAGATGATAATAACTCCCCAACCACAGAGACGCACGACGCAGCAGGTTATTTTGATTTAGCCCCTGTTGATTTAGGTGAAGAAGCCAGACGTGACATGGTCAACGCTATGGTTGAGATGGGTTTTGAAATAGAAGCTGCTCACCACGAAGTGGCACATGGTCAACACGAAATCGATTTTAAATATCAGCCAGCCCTAAAAGCTGCTGACAGCATCACGACCTTCAAATTAATTGTTAAACGCATTGCTATCCAACACGGACTCCATGCAACATTTATGCCTAAACCCATAGCAAACATCAATGGTTCTGGTATGCACTTACACCTGTCGCTCTTTAAAGATGGTGAAAACGCTTTTTATAATCCCAAAGCTGAATACCAACTATCCAAAACTGCTATTTACTTTATCGCTGGGTTACTAAAAAATGCTTCTGGTATGGTGGCTATTACCAATCCACTTGTCAACTCTTATAAACGTCTAACACCTGGCTTTGAAGCCCCGACCAACATTGCTTGGTCAGCCGCTAACCGCAGCACTATGGTGCGTATACCTTCACGCAGGGGTAGCAGTACTAGAGTCGAATTGCGCATTCCTGACGCTGCCTGTAACCCTTACTTAGCACTTAGCGCAATCATCGCTGCGGGTATTGATGGTATTGAATCTAAACAATTACCTGCACCCCCAATTCAACGTAATATCTACGATATGTCCGTTAGGGATAAGCGCAAACACAAAGTTAAGGAGCTACCTGGCACCTTACGTGAAGCGCTTGTCTATCTGCAACGAAACCGTGTCATGCGTAAAGCGCTTGGAGATCATATCTTTAACCACTTTATTCAAGCTAAGAATAAAGAGTTTGATAAATACCGTATAACGGTGCATGACTGGGAATTGAAAAATTACCTTGCTGAATACTAAATACTGTGATGGATGACCTTACGCCAGAAATCCTTTTGCAAGCTTATGCCATTGGTATTTTTCCTATGGCACAATCACAAGAAGACAGCAAGCTCTATTGGTTTGATCCTGACCCAAGAACAATTATTCCACTAGATAACTTTCATATATCAAGACGGCTCGAGCGCACCTTAGGTCAGCAGAAGTTCCAAATAACTTTTGATACCGCTTTTACTGAAGTCATGCGAAAATGCGCCGAAGCTGCGCCAGACCGTGAAGAAACTTGGATAAACGAAGATATTATCAGGCTCTACACACAGTTGCATCACTACGGCTATGCTCACAGCATAGAAACATGGCAAGATAATAAACTTGTAGGTGGTGTTTACGGTATAAGCATCGGTGGCTTATTTGCTGGAGAGAGTATGTTCAGTCGAGTGACCGATGCTAGCAAAGTTGCACTGGCAACCTTACTAAAACATTTAAAACAACAAAACTACAGCTTGTTTGATGTGCAATACACAACTGAGCATCTCAAACGCTTTGGCGCAATAGAAATTTCAAAAGAAGCCTATAAACAGCGCTTGAGCCAAGCTTTAGAAAATGAATGTAGCTTTTTAGAAGCTGAAGACTTTGCTTAATTAC
>CALGZD010000207.1 GCA_937934635.1 uncultured Deinococcales bacterium | reverse complement strand
TCAGTAACTTCCGAAAGCCCTAAAGCAGCACGGTGTCTTGTACCGTGGTAAATCGGCACACCATCTCGCCTATCACTTGTTGGAAAAATCGCTCCCGCATAACGAATCATGTCATCTTTGATAATGACACCGCCATCATGCAGCGGTCCTTTTGAGCCAAAAATAGTTTGCAACAAGGCAGCACTCACAGGTGAGTTTAGTTCCGAGCCAACTTTGCCATAGTCATCTAGTGGGTCACGACGCTGCACACTAATCAGCGCACCTCGGTGTTCACTGGCAAGCTCACGAATCGCTGCAACAAGTTCCTGCACAGGATCACCCGAAGTACTTTGTCTACTACCAAAGCGTCCAACACGTTCTAAGGCGCCTCGCAATTCAGGTTGAAAGACAAGCACAATAGCTAGTAAGGCTGCTCCAGCAGCATTTTCAAATAGCCAACCTGTAGTCGGTAAAGAAAGTTGCGCTGCTAAAAACCACGCAAAAGCTAAAAACAAGATACCCCGAACCACATTCCACGCTCTACTACCAATCAAAAGTTTGTAAAGGTAGTAAATAAGCACACTCATCAAGAGTATGTCTAGAATGTCATTTAGTCCAAAGTTTGCAAACACTATTCTCCACTACAGTTTTGGCATTATTGCTTCAAAATTGCTTTTAAATTACCTTAAAGCAGTCACGATACAACGCTAAGGCTTATCTCTCATAATAGCAGGTTCTGCTATCCTTTCGCTCACGAAGTCTCACTAAGTCTCACCAAGTCTCACCAAGTCTCACTAAGTCTCACTAAGCACACATGTAAAAAATCAGGTACTATCTATATTTTATTTTGCTGTTCAAAAACATCTTAGTCACTATAAAAACGCTATAAAACGCTGTAAAAACACTATAAAAACGCTGTAAAAAACAGACGTAAGATTTGAATTTATAGTCTAACAACGTATTGTTAGAAAAATATTGGTGTAGTACGCTTTTTTCCTACTATTTAAATATCAGTTAAATAGCAGTTAAATAGCAGGGTAATTTCAAAAACTCGCCTACCTCTTTCACAACTTCTTTCACAGCTTCTTTCACAACCTCTTTTACAGCCTCTCTTATATAGAACGAAAGCCCCTAAAGCACATCTGTGACGCAAAAATCGGGTGTTTTCTAAACTTCATCCAGCTTATTCTCCCCTTCAGAAAAAAAATACAACCATCCCTCATTTACAACTTTCTTTCGATGGTCAATAAAGGGTAGACTAGTTACATAATGATCGATAAGTTAGAAAGCCTACAAGAAGAATTTCTGGTGCTCGAGCAATCGCTTGGTGATCCAGAGTTAATAAACGACCAGTCTCGTTACCGAACGGCAACGCAGCGCTACGCTGAACTGGGAAAGATTGTCGAAGTCTATAAATCATATCGAAATGTACTAGAAGGCATCGATAGTTCTCAAGAAGCCCTTCAGGATGCAGAACTTGCAGAGATGGCTCGTGAGGAATTAGAAAGGCTCGAGCCTAAAAAAGTAGCCTTAGAAGCAGACTTAGAAAAACTCCTCCTCCCTAAAGACCCGTATGACGACAAAAACGTTATCGTCGAAATTCGCTCTGCTGCTGGCGGAGACGAAGCAGCCCTCTTCGCTGCCGAAGTGCTTAACATGTATCAGCGCTATGCCGAGAAACTTGGCTTTCAAACCGAATTACTCGACTCACACCAAAACGATATTGGTGGTCTTTCAAAAGTAAACTTTGAAATCACAGGTCGAGGCGCTTACAGCAAGTTCAAATTCGAATCAGGCGTACACCGTGTCCAGCGTATTCCCCAAACTGAAACACAAGGACGCATCCATACCAGTACGATAACCGTGGCTGTTATGCCTGAAGCAGAAGATGTAGATGTACAAATTTCACCTAGTGATTACCGTGTTGACATCTTCAGAGCCTCTGGTCCAGGTGGTCAGGGTGTAAATACTACTGACTCTGCCGTGCGACTTGTGTACAAAGCTGGCACTGAGGAAGAAATTGTGGTGCAGTGCCAAGACGGGCGTTCACAGATTAAGAATAAAGAAAAAGCACTTGCAGTCTTGCGTTCGAGAGTGCTTGAAAGACAACTAGCTAAAGCACAAGAAGAGCAAAGAGAAAACCGCCTTGTACAAATTGGTACAGGTGAGCGTAGTGAAAAGATCCGTACCTACAATTTTCCACAATCTCGCATTACCGACCATCGCATTGGCTTTACGACTCACGCCTTAACTGAAGCAATGACAGGCGATTTAGATGAGGTTAGCCAAGCACTCATAGATGCAGAACAGGCACAGCGTTTAGACGAGCTACAAAAAGCTTCAAATAATGCTACTAACAATGCTACTAATAATGCCGCTAACAAACTAGAGGTTTCAGGTGGCACGGCGTGAGTTTGTCGTTGCTGCTGCAATCCTACTCGACCGCGCAGGTCGCGTACTGTTAGTAGGCAACGACTGGCAAGGTTACGGAACTGTCAGATATACCTTACCTGGTGGCATGGTTGAAAAAGGAGAATCAACCATTGACGCTATGATTCGTGAGGTCAAAGAAGAGACAGGTCTGACCATCACCAATATTAAACACTTGGCATATGCTGTGCATGTTGAAGATAGACAGCGCAATGACCGAGCAGTATCCTTTGCATTTTTTGCAGATTACACAGGTTTGCTCAATCCACGAGACCCTGATGGCTTCATTGTGGAGGCAAGATTTGTACCTATTGAAGAAGTTGAAGACCTCATACCTATTCCACCCCTCATCGACCCATTACGAGACTACTTAGCAGATCGTAAAGCAGGGCGCTTTTACTCTTACAATAGCTGGGATGGCAAAGAGAAAAAACGAGTAGATATATCTTATTAGTAGATTTATAAAGATTAGTAGATTTATAAAGAAGGGAACGCAAAAACAATGATTATTGAACCAAAAATTCGCGGCTTTATTTGTACAACCTCCCACCCAACAGGCTTAGCTACATCTGTTCAACAACAAATTGAGTACGTCAAATCTCAAGGTCCCCTTGAAGGTCCACTTGAAGGTCCAAAACGTGTACTTATTGTCGGAGCTTCTGTTGGCTATGGCATGGCATCAAGAATTTCAGCAGCTTTTGGGTTTGGTGCATCTACCATAGGTGTTTTCTTTGAGCGACCACCAACAGAAAAGAAACCTGCAACCGCAGGATGGTACAGTACAATCGCTTTTGAAAATGCAGCCAGCGAAGCTGGTCTTTATTGCAAAAGTATTAATGCAGATGCCTTCGCACACGAAACAAGAGAAAAAGTCATTGACATCATTAAAGAAGACTTAGGTCAAATAGATTTAGTCATCTACTCAATTGGCGCACCTGTACGAAAGCTGCCCGACACTGGTGAAATTGTCCGCTCAACACTTAAACCAATCGGTGAACCTTATACTGCTACAAGCATTAACACCAGCAATGACACTATTAACCAGTCAACTGTAGAACCTGCAACAGAAGAAGAAATCGCAAACACCGTTACTGTGATGGGTGGACAAGACTGGGAGCTTTGGATAAAAGCACTCAGCGAAGCTGGCGTTTTAGCAGAAGGTGCAAAGACAACGGCCTACAGCTATATTGGTACAGAAATCACTTGGCCAATTTACTGGAATGGCACGATTGGTCAAGCTAAAAAAGATTTAGACCGAGCCTCAACGGCAATAAACAAAAGTTTAGAAGCTGTGAATGGCGAAGCTTATGTCTCTATCCTAAAAAGTGTGATTACCCAATCCAGTTCTGCAATCCCAGTACTACCACTCTATATAGCTATTGTTTTTAAAGTCATGCGTGAAAAAGGTTTACAAGAAGGTCCAATCGAGCAAGTTTACCGTTTGTTCAAAACCAGACTTTACGGAGAGATAATTACTGATGAAGATGGTCGTCTCCGAGTAGATGATTGGGAACTGCGTGAGGATGTGCAACGTATCTCAAGTGAACTTTGGAAAACCATCAACGAAGATAACCTCTACGACATCAGCGACTATGGACTTTATAAAGAAGGCTTTCTAAAGCTCTTTGGTTTTGGTTTTGAAGGTGTGGACTACAGTGCTGATGTTGATACCATTCTGCCTAACAACATCTTGGATTTAACCTAACTTTATGAAAACAGTTAGATGGGGAGTACTAGGACCAGGTAGCATCGCTAGAAAATTTTGCGAAGGTCTGGCAGACCTAGAAGCTACCGAGCTTGTAGCAGTTGGTAGTCGAAGTGCTAAATCAGCCAACGCTTTTGCAGATGAGTTTAATGTAGCTACTCGACACGACAGCTACGAAAAATTGGTCAATGACCCCAATGTAGACGTTATCTATATTGCAACACCACATAGCTTTCATGCAGAGCACAGCAAGCTTTGTTTGAATGCAGGTAAGGCAGTACTTTGCGAGAAACCGTTTACTATAAATGCTTCACAGGCTCAAGAAGTTATTGCTATAGCCAGAGAAAAACAGCTCTTTCTCATGGAAGCTGTTTGGTCTCTCTTTCTTCCCCACATGATCAAAATCCGTAAACTAATTGCTGAAGACGCTATTGGTGAACTAAGAATGCTCCAAGCAGATTTTGGCTTCCGCACAGGTGTCAACCCAGAAAGCCGTCTCTTTGACCCAAAACTTGGCGGAGGCGCATTGTTAGATGTGGGCATCTACCCTATTGTTCTAGCACTTGATTTACTAGGTAAGCCTACAGACATAAAAAGCTTCGCTAATCTTGGCGCAACAGGTGTTGATGAAGAAGCCTCTATCCTCATGAAACATGAGCAGGGGCAGCAATCATTACTAAGTACAGCTATCACCTTAGACACACCGCATGAAGCACAACTTTTAGGTACTAAAGGGCGCATACACATTCATGGTTCTTGGTGGCAACCAAGTTCGTTCACGCTTTATCAAGATGGCAAAACAGCCCAACACATTGAAGTTGATGAAGTCGAAAGTCTAGCAAATGGCTACAACTATGAAGCACTAGAGGTAAATCGCTGTTTGCGAGAAGGTCTCACTGAATCAGCAACCATGCCTTTAGATCAAACCTTAAAACTGATGCAAACCTTAGATGCAATCCGTGCCCAATGGGGTTTGCAGTACCCTATGGAGAGCTAAAACATGCAATATGGAAACATAAAAGGCATTGATAAGCCTATATCCCGACTTGTGCAAGGCACAGTCATGCTTGATGGTTCAGACAAAGATACTGAATTTGCCTTACTCGATGGTATCTTTAAACTTGGCTGCACCACGTTTGATTCAGGTCATGTCTATGGTGACGGTACCTCCGAACGTGCTTTTGGTGCGTGGGTCAATGATAGAGGCATTCGTGATAAAATTGTTCTAATTGACAAAGCAGCCCACCACAATGAAGACCGTAAACGTGTTACACCTTTTGATATATCTGCTGACTTGCATGACTCACTAGCTCGTTTAAACTTTGACTACATCGACCTCTATATGCTCCATCGAGATGACCCCAGCGTTGCTGTTGGACCAATTATCGATATCTTAAACGAGTACCTAGACAAAGGCTTAATTCATAGCTTTGGTGCTTCTAACTGGAGTCATCAAAGAATTCAGGAAGCGAATAGTTATGCTAGTACACATAATCTTCAAGGCTTTAGCTACAGCAGTCCAAACTTCAGCTTAGCTGAACAAATTCAAGCACCGTGGCAAGGTTGCATTAGCATTAGTGGTGAAGCAGGTAGCGCAGCTAGGCAGTGGTATTTAGAAAACTCTATGCCGCTCTTTACATGGTCTAGTCTAGCTGGTGGCTTTTTCTCTGGACGCTTTAGCAGAGACAATCTGGATACATTCACAGAATACTTTGCAAAACTTTGTGTGGATTGCTACTGCAATGAAGAAAATTTTCAGCGACTTGATAGAGTTAAAGCGCTTGCAACTCAAAAAGGCTTGAGTGTTGCTCAAATTGCGACAGCTTATGTTTTAAATCAGGAGCTTGATATTTTTGCAATTGTGGGGTGTGGGACTATTGAAGAATTTGCTGCAAATATGGCTGCAATGGAGCTCGAGCTCTCCCCCAAAGAATTAAGCTGGCTTGAAAACGGCTAACCATTTGTATCATTAAACCCGTCACAGACGTCAATCTCAAAAACCCATAATACTTAGCTTCAAAAGTGTGCTATACTTACAAGTGCAATAAATCGAGTTAAGAGGAGCGTGACAGCTTTTAAACAACCCTAACGTGTACTAATCAGGAAAAGATATTTTTTGAGACATCTTTTTTTGAGACATCGCATAAAGGTTGAAAAGCAATAACCGCACAAAGGCATCC
>CALGZD010000206.1 GCA_937934635.1 uncultured Deinococcales bacterium | reverse complement strand
AGATACTATCCTATTTTCAATAATCCTCTTAACATCTGCAAACTCATCCCCTCTTTCACCTTCTTTATTTACACATTGAAAATTAGGTAAAAACACATGGTCTGCAAAATAGGATTCAATCTGCGTAAATTCATTTGTATTCTGTAAAGCTACTGGAAAAGTATAGATAACGCCAATCTTTAATCGGCTGATTGACTGTCCATATTCATAAAAAATGTCTTTTGACTTTGCTATGTCTGTTTTATCTAAATCTTCGACAATACACAATACTTTTTTCTGGGTATGTTTTAAAATATCATCAGCAAGTACTTCGATTCCTGATAACAAATCCGAAACACGGTACTGCACTTTGTCTCGAATAATCTTCCTTGTAGTCTGCTCCGCCCCAATATTCAGTCTTAAATCAAGTAATGACTTGAGAATCCCACCGACCTCAGCACCACCACCCATATTTTTACTTTTTACAATTTCTTCTTCTATCTCTTTCGCAAATGACCAGCAAACTTCTAGTGCTTCTTCACTCATTGGCACACCTTGTTGCTCAGCCTTAGCCAACATTTGCAAAGCGATGCTCATCAACACATCAAGATAGTTAATATCAAACAAATCAAGTTGACGTTGAACACTAAAACGAACAACAAAAAAGTCACTTTTCGCACGTTCTTCAAGTTTAGCTAACTCAGTACTCTTACCACTACCTCTATGACCTGTAAACAAAAACTTCTTTGGATAATCTTGTTGCAGCAAACGAGATAGCCGTTTGATAATCTCATCATCACGACTTACATAGAAACGGTGCAACTCATTAAGCGCTAAAGGCTCTATATGCTCTAAATTTTTAATCGCCTCAACAAGAGTTTTCGCCTTGTAGTCAAGTAGTGCCATAGAATTAGTTTAGCACACTCACATTAGCTCATTTTGTGCAATTTCGTGATTTTTGCAAGAACCTGAGCACACACAACAAGCGCAATCTGCCAAATCAAACAAGTTTAAAGGAAGCTGAACAACACTCAGCTTCCTTATCCATTTTGTATTTAGGTTTAATCGCTAAACATGTTATGTCACAAATTACTTCGCAACCCACCCATCCGACGTACAAATATAAAGCAAAGACACACCTTCACGTGGATCAACCTTCATACGTCCATGCTCATCCATCGCATCACAATCTTCAAGCGGCGGTATGCCAGGTTCATTGACAACATCAATCTGCATGTAACCTTTAACCCTTACATTTGCCTGAGGGTTCGGCGGTGTAATCTTGAGCACTTCAAACTCAGTCGTTTCTTTTGTTTCTGTACTGTGTGCTGCATAGTCAATCGCAAAAGGTAACCATTCAGACTTTGTCACCTCTGGTCCAACTTCTTTAATCACACGTATGCCTGCTTGGCGTACACCTGCTTCTGGATAGTCTTGGTTATAAAAATCCACAACCTCTACATTTGGTTCATCACCACGAACAAGCGCAAGCGTAGCTTCTTTACCATAAAAGGGTTCAGTTGATGGCGGTGAGTTAACAGCCAAAATCGTGTGGTCTTCACCAAAGCGTTTGAAGATAAACACACCATCATCATCCCTAGCACCACCACGAAAAACCGTCAAAACATCTTCACTAGTTTCAGGTTTAAACTTAAGCGCACTACCATCAAAGAGAAGATCATTGCTGGTTTCAAATGAATTTTCAGTTGATCTGAAGTTGCTTGTTCGACTTGCTAGAGCATCAAACTCATCAACTTGTTCTGCTGCTAAGGCCTTCACCGCATCGGGAACAGACTCTGCATTTGTTACCTCTTCTGTAGCCTCGGCATTCTCTGGCTCATATGCACGTGTTGCCAGAAGTTCTTGTTCTCTGGCTTCAAATTCTCTACCGATAGCTTCTGAAGCACTAGTAAGTAAGCGCTGTTCCGCACCACTTAGGGCGTCACCTATAGCGTCATTCACGACATTATTAACAGTATTACTAACAGCATCATTCACAGCACTGTTTACAGCATCATTCACAGCATCATTCACCACATCATTAACAGCAGTCTGCACTTTACTATCAACGCTGTCATTCACCATTTGTTGTACTGAATTCTGTACAGAACCACTTAAAGCATCGCTCAAAGCTTGATCGACGACTTGATTAACTACTGCTTGGATTTCATCCTGATGCCCATGCTCTCCAACCGCACCTGTAGTGACACCTGCAATGCCTAAATTACCCATACCTATATTTGGCAAACAGGTAGAACAAACATTCTGCGTTTGACAAGTTGAGCATGTATTACATGTATTGGCATGACAAGCACTCTGCTGAACAGTTGCTGTCTGCTGAAAACCTCCAGCACGATGACGATCCCAAAAAATCATGGCTAACACTGCTAAAACGATAATGACGATAACTTGAAGAAGTAATAATAACTGTAGCACCTGATTTTTCACTGGTATCTCTTTTCTAAGTTATTCTTTCCTAAATACGGTTTTAAACTCAACATTAAAATAAGCATTAAATTCAACATAGAACCCCTCAACATACATAAACTATGCCCTATGCTAAAAAACACCTGCTACCATGCAATTAGGACAAGGTTGCTGAAACATTAGGAGTAAATTAACGTTTTCTCTAGAATTTGATTAGAAAATAAATAAACGAAAAATATCGCTACCCTTTCGCTCATGAAGTAACGTTCATAATAGCTTCTAATAGCGTTTCCACATAACGTTTCCACGTAGCGTTTCCACGTAATGTTGACCCCTGCTAAATGAGTTCGTTCCTACTCGTTAAGAAGCTCGCCGATTAAGTGACTTAGGTCAGTTAATCGTGGAAGAGCTTTAAGGAAAAGAAATCATCTATAAGCATGACATTCACTACCTTATGGATGAAACATCTTTATTGCATTTGCTTTTACTAATACTTTTATTATGAACATATCCTTCAACACAATCTTACTAGTACTCCAAGCATTTGTGCTGCTTTATTTTGTTATTCTGAATTTGACCTATGCCATCTCACTTCTATTGGCATCAAAGCAATTTGCAAGAAATTTCCGACGTAGCGAAACGCTGGCGCTTAAGGACTTATTAGAACAGCATTTCTACAAACCAATATCTATCTTAGTACCTGCTTACAATGAAGAAGCCACTATCAACGCTTCTCTACTGTCTTTTTTAAACCTCTTCTATCCAGAGTTTGAAGTTATCGCTGTCAATGATGGTTCTAAAGATACAACTCTGGATGTGTTGATTGAAAACTATCAACTTGTAGAAATTCCAGATTACGGTCACAAGTCGCTCAAGACGCAGCCTGTTAGACATGTATATAGGTCTTTGCTCTTTTCTAACCTTGTAGTGATTGACAAAGAAAATGGTGGTAAGGCAGATGCACTCAATGTCGGTCTGCAGTTTGCAAAGTATCCGCTCTTTTGTGCTGTAGATGCTGATAGTTTACTAGATGCTGAAGCGCTTGTTCGCACAGCACGCCTTTTTGTAGAAGATGATAATCTTGTTGCTGCAGGTGGAACGATTCGCCCAGTGAATAATGCCAAAGTAGAATCTGGACTGATTTCAGATATTAAGGTACCACGGACATGGCTCGAGCGCTTTCAAGTAGTCGAATATTCCAGAGCCTTTTTGACAGGTCGCAGTGCCTTTGCACAGCTCAACATGCTAGTGATTATCTCTGGCGCTTTTGGCGTCTTTAAACGCTATGACGTCATCGAAATGGGTGGCTACCTACATGACACCATCGGTGAAGATATGGAGCTGGCAGTACGACTGCATCGTCATGCGCTAGAAAAGAAAAAGCCTTACAAAATTGATTTTGTCATGGAGCCTATGTGCTGGACACAAGTTCCTGATGATTGGAAAACACTCCGTAAACAACGCAACCGTTGGCAGCGTGGTCTTTGGGAAAGCCTCTGGATTCACAAAGACATCTTCTTAAATCCAAAGTACGGGCGCATCGGCTTAGTTGCCATGCCCTATTTCTTCCTTTTTGAAGCAATTGCACCTATTATAGAAGTCTTAGGCTATGGCATTTTGATTTACTTAATCGCCAGTGGAAACATCAACTGGGCTTTTGCCATTCTCTTCTTAACACTTACTATTCTGACTGCGGTACTAATTTCAATTGCCTCATTTGCAATTGAAGT
>CALGZD010000205.1 GCA_937934635.1 uncultured Deinococcales bacterium | reverse complement strand
CGAAAGTGCAACGACTGTTAGCACTGAAGTACATATTTTTTTCATTTGTGGTCCTTTCCCCGCAGGTATCCCCGCCAGACACACTTAGAATGTAGAGCTTAAAGCATTCGTTTTGATTGGAAATCACTATAGTTGTGTTGTGATTTCTCTAATGTTTTTGTATTTTTTGAAAACACTACAAAGCTTTTCCACGATTAACTGAGCTAAGTCAGTTAATCGGCGAGCTTCCTAACGAGTAGGAACGAACTTATTTAGCATAGGTCAATATTACGTGGAAACGCCATGAATAGATTTTTGCTATTACAACTCCATAAAAAACTGCGGATTCTATGGTCCGCAGTTCTTAAATATAAATTGTATTTACTAGAGTCTACATAGTACATAGACTGTTAATAATTAGCGTGTGTTACCTTCACGGTCATAACCAGCAGCATTATAGCCGTCACGACTGTAGCCTTCACGGTCATAGCCTGTCATGTTATAGCCTTCACGGTTATAGCCTTCACGGTCATAGCCACCAGCATTATAGCCTTCACGGTCATAGCCTTCACGGTCATAGCCATTACGGGCATAGCCTTCAGCATCATAACCTTCAGCATCGTAGCCTTCGACGTCATAATCACTGCTGTGTGATGAAACAACCGCTACAGGCGCTACAACAGGCGCTACAGGATTTGCTAAACCAATAATTCCTAAGTTTTGAACAGGACCAATTGGGTTTTGCATATTGGTTTGCATAGTTGTTTGCATAGTTGTCTGGGCAGATACTGCTGACTCACCCATATACATCACTTGCTGATTACTTACTGTTGGCATCGCAGCTTGCGTAAGTGCTTGCATTGCTGCAGTTTCTTGATTAACACTAGTCATATATGCAGCTAAATAATCTTCATAAGTTGCATAGCCATTGTATAAACCACTATAGCCATCACTACTTATATTATAGTTTTCTTGAGAATTTGTTTGCACGTAGGCATTTTGCTGGTTACTCTGATAAGCAACACCCATATTACTACTACCTGCATTACTGCTGCTTACATAGCTGGTTGTCTGCGCATTCATTGGATTGATTGGATTGATTGGATTGACTGCACTAACTGTGTTGACGTTGGTTGCAGCACTTACAACATTAGTAGATGAAAAATCATCGATGATGTAGGTGTATGCAACGCCGTCTACTGGTAGTGCATAGGCATTGGTTGCATCCTGTGCATCAATACAAACAATTTGGTCTACAAAATCAAACTGCCAAACCACATAACCGTCAAGAACAGCTAGCTTTATTGATAAAGGCGAATCTGTTCTCTCACCATAGTACTGTGCAGAGTAAAAAGCTTCATCTGAACTAATAATATAACTAGCAAGACTATCGTGGCTAAAACCATCTTGATACGCTAAGGTTCCCTCAAAAAGTGGAATTGTTTCACCATTGTAAAAGGTTACCTGACTGGTTTGTGCAAAATTAGTTGAAACAAGCATACTAGCTAATAACATAGCTAAAACTGTAACTAGAAATTTCCTCATATGAAATATCCTTTCCCGATACATGTGTTCAAAAGCTTTATTTGAATTCCTGATTTACATCTTGATTTACAATACGAGGCTCAAAACACTATCTATCAATAGGGCACACTACTAGGTATATCCGAATCCTGTAAATTATTCGTTAGCTAATAGATAAATTTTTGCTGTGGTTTATATGGGTTTTGTTAGCACTTCTTATGCTAATCCTCACCAAACATTTCGCCTTAAACAAGCAAACAAATGTGACCTACTTGAAACCTATAATCTTGGAATCTAAATTTCTGCTCAATAAGGAAGTTTCTCCCGCTTCCCTACATCAGCTAGCTTAGGGCTTTGAGATGGGCAGCTTATTTGAAAGAAGGTGGATTACCTATACTGTTTGTTTGCCATTCTCTAATGATTGCTAAGCAGTTCCTAGCAAAATAGCAAAAAAAGTAATGAATGCTTAACGATTCACCATCTGCAATGCATAATTTGGTTGGTATGGAAGGTGCGTAATTACATCTGTAGCATTTAAAAATTTTAAAATACCTTCTGTTAGGGCTGTTGCAGGACGCTTACTATCTTGTAAAAAAATGACGTCTTCTTCATGACTCAAGTAACCCATTTCGATAATTACCGCTGGTGTGGCAGAGGCAATACTATGCAAAAACTTTGACCTGTTAAAGGCGTAGTACTCTGTCATATTGCTCGAAACATTATCGTGATCATCTGGTAAACCTGATGCGTTAAAAAACGATTCATCTATCAAGCTTTTAAGCAGTTTATCAGAACTATTTCTTTCTGGAATCGCATAGGCAGATTTGTAACCACGCCTGTTTAAATCAGTGCTGCTGTCTGCGTGAATCGATACAAAAACATCGGCTTGATAATCTGGTGGCACAGTAGCTGGAAGTAGCTCAACGCTTATGCCGTAGTACTCAAGTTGTTTCTTAACTATATTTGCGACTGTTTGATTAATATCAACTTCTGCAACACCTCTTGCCAAACCACCTGTATTCTGACGAAGATTAGCTAACTCAGTTGGATGTTTAGCAGCATGTAAGTGTCCTATTTGCAAAGCCACTTTTACTGGTTTCATCGTTAGATTGTCTATAAACCCTACACTCGGGTCTACTTGTGTTGTTGTTAAAGGTAAGAAAACTTGTGGTTGCGCTGCTACCCCTGTTGCCACCGCATTTATGGCAGTGTTTGAAGTAGCATTTAAAGTAGCATTTGAAGCAGTATTTAAAGTATTCGACTTCGGTAAACTAATTTGTTCAACTTGCGTAAATCGCCTCACCCTAAGAGCCTTAGGGAAATCTACTAATTTTTGTCTTGTTTCAAAGACAAAATTCTGTGCAGCGTTTTGCGTTTGTACGACACTTTGTTGAATCGTATTGTTCGTCCTTTGCACAACACGCTGAATATTTCCATTTGTTACATTTATAAATATAAAACATGCAAGCAAAAGAAAGGTTAGCGCAACGGTTCGGTGTTTACGTCTTTGCTTTTGTCGTACTACAACCTTTGCACGTTGGCGCTGTTTTATCTCTATATCTAAGTGACGTACATTAAACCTCAAAGGCCTATCCTTTGAAGACGTACTCACACGCAAACTATCATGTGAGGAAGATTGTGAATCAGGTCGCTTAGACATAGCTCGAGCCTAGCACAGCTAGTCTGTAAGGAATTAGAAAAATCTTAAACTTTGCAAAAAATTTAGCTATAGAGATTATCTTACCAACCCATACGCTCACGCAAAGAAGTAACGTGAGCAACGTGATGTGCTCCGTGCCAGCTATACAGTGCTAAATTTGTACCTAAAGTGATCTCTTTTCCTGTTTCAGGATGTATAAAGTATTTTTCAAAATCAGCATCTGACATAGACCTAAGCAGTACTATCCAACGCGCATGTAAGCTATCTAGTAGCGATAAAGAAACTTCGATACCTGCACCAGTATCAGAAAGGCTTGCCCAAGCTGCTTCATCGTATGCTTTTATGGTGGGGCTATTTTCTGTAAGCGTCCATTTAAACCGAATATAGCTATTCATGTGGCTATCTGGCACATGGTGAATTACCTGTCTAAGCGTCCAACCTTCAGGACGATAAGGTGTGTCTAGCTGCTTTTGATCCAATCCTGTTACAGCGTTGCGAAGTAAGGACGGCATTTCTTCAATATCTTTCATCCATTCACTTCTATTCTCTTTTGTAATAGCCTCTGGAGGCGAAAATTTACCAATGGGGTAACGCAAGTCAGTCATAGTACTTTGTTTATAGCATGAAAGTACTTTATGGCTTATTAGAAATTAATACAGTTGGGTAAGCGAAAAATACGTTAGCAGAAGTTACAAAAACGCAGAAGATACAAAAGCAAAGTGTGGTCACCTTGTGAACCTAAGTCGAACTCTAACCAAAATCTTCGAAGTTTTCATATTTATTCACTACTTTGAAACGTCTACGCTATACTACACCATGATTCCAGCACCTATAACTAAAGCACCTATAACCATTGCCACAGCCCAAAGCTACATAGCCCAAGACGTTCGAGAAAACGGAGTCGAAATCCGAAAACTCATGACCCAAGCAAAAGAACAAGGTGCAAGGCTCATCAACTTTCCCGAAGGTGCTATGTCTGGCTATGTACAAGCACAAATCAAAGACTGGCAAGATGTCAACTGGGAAGCGTTACGGGAAGAACTTGAACTAACTCGGCAACTCGCAGCAGAGCTAAATTTATGGGTGGCACTAGGCTGCAACCATCAACTTTCAGAACCACACAAACCTCACAACTCTATTTACATCATTTCAGATACAGGTGATGTTCATACTCGCTACGACAAACAGTGGTGCTCTTATAACGAAACACATAATTGGTATACCCCAGGCAAGCATTTAACCACCTTTGAAGTGGATGACTGGAAATTTGGCTGTGCTATTTGCGTAGAAATACAGTTTCCAGAATTATTCTTGGCATACGGTGCAGAACAAATAGATTGTTTACTGTATTCTGTTTATAGAAACGACACTATGTTTGGCATCCAAGCACAAGCCTATGCTGCAACCAACAACTTTTGGTTTAGCCTTTCAAATGCCAGCCAAGAAAGTTCAGGCTTAGCTAGTAAAATGATTGGACCAAGTGGTTATATCCAAACAAGTTGTCAGCCTGATACATCAACGCTGTGCATCAGCACGCTTGATATGTCTGAGCCAAGCTATGACGTTGCGCTTCACAAAGCAAAACCTTGGCGAGAAATTGTGCGTAACACAGACTTTTATAAATCAAGTAACATCACTGATGAACGAAGTAGTAATCTACAGTCGTTCTAGAGCTACAAATATTCTAAATCGTAGGAAGTTCAGGCAGAAGCACTTCAACCATAAACTTCACTAAATCATCGTGCGGATGTTTTTCCTGTCCCTCAACCGCTTCAATCAAGTCACTATCCCACTCTTCACCATCAGCATTTGCTGAGTCAGTGACTGTGCCAACATAGATAAAGCGGATATCCCTTTTGAGTTCCTCAGCACAAACCTTGCTTGCTGCATAAACCGACAAGGTATCCATATTCACAACATCACAGCCTTTAGAAGTCATGAGTTGAATTGTGTCAGAGTATTCTCTGTAAAGACTATTTCCATTCCAAACTCTGTAGTGCCCCCAACTGTCATCTAGGTTTGCTTTAATAGTGTTATAAAATCCTATATTTACCTTACTGAGTTCAAATGCATCTATGCCGTAGTGCGTTGCTATCGGTAAATCAGACATCGTATCTTTGGCAACAAATTTCTGCCCAACCTTCGCCCCGTTAAATGCGCCTGCGTAACCAATGCCAATAATATAATCAATGCCGTAGTGAATGAGTTCTTCAACTGTAGTTGTACCAACTGCAAAGCCATAGACTTCACTGATTGTAATAAAAGCTGTTTCTTGATATTGACACAAGTGTACTTCAGCATTTGGTGAGTGCAAGAAGTATCTTTCTTGTGCCACTTCTTTGATGTAGCTTTGGAATCCTGTAGGTAAGGGGGTAAAACAAATAAAAGCTACTTTAGCTTCTGCCCAATGGTTAGGTAGTTTGTTATTTCCAAATAATTTTTTGGGTGTTAAATGTGGCTTTAAAGACATATGAAGCACTATAACTTCCTGAACGGGCAACTGTGCTGTTACAATAAACATGTGTTCGACCCAATGAATCCACTCATAGTGCAAGCTGATCGTTCGGTATTTCTTGAAACTTTTAATGAACGTGCTGAGGAGGCTCGAGCCGCCATAGCACCCTTTGCCGAACTAGAAAAAAGCCCTGAGCATATCCACACCTACCGCATAACACCGCTTTCTCTTTGGAACGCTGCCAGTGCAGGCTTAGATGGTCAAAGCATGGTTGATGCCATGACTCAATTTGCAAA
>CALGZD010000204.1 GCA_937934635.1 uncultured Deinococcales bacterium | reverse complement strand
CTCCATCTAACATCTTCGACAATCCTGTCGCTGTTGTGTAGCTGAATGAACTAATCAAATAATCACTGTATAGTTCCAACATCTCTTCGTTCATGGCTTATCTTATCCTGTTTGCACTTTCGCTTTTTGCGTAAGGTGAGTGAGCAAGTTAGCATCTAGGGGGATTCTTTAACTCCAGATTCACTTCAAAACCATGAGGTATTTATTTCCCCAATCAAGACAGTTGTGACTACATAATCATCCCTCAGGCTCCACACTCTTTATTCTTATGGGGAGATTAAGTGTGGAGTCTATTTTTATACTTATAGTGAACTGTACACACTAAGTGAGTTAGTTCTTACTCGTTACGAAGCTCGCCGATTCACTACTGTTGCAGTGAATCGTGGAACTTCTATTACTTTTAAAGACTTTTATATATACTGTTACCATATTTTACATACTAGCGAATCTACGATAAAATGATTTTGTGAATCAATCTAAAGAACAACTAACATGGCTAAAGATGCCAGAACAATCAGAACTACCTGAAGAGATGCAAACGCTATTTAGCAAAGCCGAGCACGCACTTGGTGAAGTACCTAACGTTTTTAAAGTCTTTGGGATTGCACCAAAACACTTTATGAAATGGTTTAAGTACTATGACTATCTCATGCGCAATGAAGGGTGCAGTGAAGATGGAGACATAACCCCCGAAGAACGAGAAATGATAGCTGTTGTGGTGTCGGCTGAAAATCGTTGTGAATATTGTTTGGGATCACACACTTCTTACCTTCGAGGACACAACGGCGACCCCGTAAAGACAGAGCTTTTGTCACACAACTACCGTAGAGTTGACTTGAGCAGCCGTGACCGTGCCATGCTCGACTTTGCAGTCAAAATGACTAACGAATCTGAAAAAATGTCACCTGATGATTTAGATGTATTACGTGCTGAAGGATTTAGTGATGAGGCTATTTTTGACATTGCTCAAGTTGTGGCGATGTTTAACTTTAGCAACCGAATGGCTAATGCGCTTGGTTGGAAGCCAAACGAATCGTATTATGGTGACCACAGGAATTACTAATCACAGGAATTATTCAAGATTAAGATTTTTGTAACATTATTCAAGATAAATTGTACTCAGTCCAAAAAGATGTATGTCTTACTAGGTATCTTTTGGAGAAGAGTATGCAATCAGGTCAGAGCTTTATCTCTGAGCCTGATTTTTTTTATGCACTATGCATCAATAACTCGCATCAATAACTCGCTCACACCAAGCACTTAAGGTTAGAATGTTTGATATGGCAGAGCAAAGAGAGTTAGATAGCTTATTGGAGAAGGCTTTAGGGATGGCTCGAGCCCCTGAACTTAGTGACTTATCAGAAACTATGGTCTTTGGTGAAGGCAATCCAGACGCCCAGCTCATCATCGTGGGCGAAGGACCAGGTGAAGCAGAAGACCAATCTGGACGTCCTTTTGTTGGTCGGGCAGGACAGTTGTTAGATAAAATTCTTGAAAGTGTCAACATCCACCGAGATGATATTTACATCACGAACATCGTCAAATACAGACCACCAGGCAACCGCAATCCATCTCAAAAAGAAATCGAAGCTAGTGACTGGCTCATTTTGGAACAAATTAAACTCATAGGTCCACAAATGATTGCTACGCTTGGCAACGTTCCTACCCAGTACTTTTTAAAATCTAAAGAAGGTATTACAAAAACACATGGTCAATGGTACGAGTGGCAAAGTGGTATTCGGCTCATGCCGCTATATCACCCTGCTTATCTGCTACGCAACCCTAGTCGAAGCGAGGGTTCTCCAAAGTGGCAAATGTGGGAAGACATGAAAAAACTCAAGGCAGAGCTGGATGCGCTTGGTCCAAAAACGACAAAGGTTAGCATCGATACATCACAACAGGACCGACTCTTTTAATGGCACATCCCGACTTTATAGGCTTAGTTCACTCTGTACGTAGTTCAGCCGAAGCAGCACTTGGAGAGGTCACTAGTCCGATGCTCACACGCTTACACAGTGATGGCATTCTTGCAAAAAAGACAGCAACAAGAAGTTTAAAACTATTAGAAATGCTACTCGAAAAAACCAATGGCAACCTAGATGAAACCGAAATGGATTCTTTGCGTACTGCTATTCACAGCATAGAAACTAAGCTCAAAGACGCTGAACTTGCAGGCGGTGTGAATGCAAACAGTAAAGAGCGGAAAGATTCCGTCAACTAATGCGTGCGCTTATTCAACGTGTATCAGAAGCAAAGGTTGTTGTTGAAGGTAAAACTGTAGGCGAAGTCTCTAAAGGTCTTCTTGTACTCTTAGGCATCACGGATACTGACACAGAAGCTGAAGCAACTTTTCTAGCCAACAAACTATCGAAACTCAGAATCTTTAGTGATGATGCTGGAAAAATGAATCTGAGTGTCAAAGACATTGGGGGCAGCATTTTAGTCGTCAGTCAATTTACGCTATATGCTGATGCAAGAAAAGGCAACCGCCCAAGTTATATACAAGCTGCCCATCCTGATAAAGCAATTCCGCTTTACGAGTTTTTTCAAACACAGCTTCGTGAATTAGGCTTTCAGGTAGAAAGTGGTGAATTTGGGGCTGACATGAAAGTAAGCTTACTCAATGATGGACCAGTGACGATTTGGCTTGATACTGTTGATTTCAATGTCACATAACACTTTGCCTTGAGAAAATTCTACTCAATGTTGAATTTTCAAAAACGTCATCATTTTTAGTTTATTCTTCAAGACTCTTCGCTCCGCTCAGAGTGACAGACTTTTTTAACAATATAAGGGAAACTCTTCTAATCAAGACTAAAGCCCATCTCCTCTAAAGCTTGTTTGAGTTTAGGACGATTTGGCTTTTCTTGTTTTCTTGCTATTGGTCCTGACCATGCATCATCGCTGAGATTTCTATTTTGTGCTTCATAATGAGCTTTGAGCTGTTGATTATAGATTTTGATTTCTTCTGAAATATTTCCAACTTTATAGGTTTCCTGATGGATAACTACATGCTCAGCTAGACGTGGTTTTTTATCAAGAACAATGTCATCTTTTGGCCAACCAAGACACATGCCATAAGTGATGTAAACGCCTTTTGGTAACTCCAATAATTCAGCAGCTTCTTTAGGATTATTGCGAATGCCACCAATCATAACGCCACAAAGACCAAAGGATTCAGCAGCAGTTTGCACAGACATACCTACAAGCGCTGCGTCAATACTTGAAACAAGGGTAGTTTCTAGGTTTTTTAATAAACTTTGTCCATGAAATTCACAGATTGCTTGCAGACGTGTAATATCAGCGCAAAATGCCAGAAATACAGGACAACTTTCTACATGCTTTTGTCCACCTGTCAGTACCGCTAGCTCCTTTTTAACATCTTGATTACGCACAACCACAATACTGTAAGTCTGCATATTACTGCTTGTTGGCGATCGACGTGCTGCATTTAAG
Source organism: uncultured Deinococcales bacterium (assembly GCA_937934635.1). Next base: position 4,682 of record CALGZD010000204.1, on the reverse strand, counting down.
ATTGTCATAAGCATGTCATCATTGATGTCTTGCTCTTTGAATTGACGACAACTTACATGATTGTTTAGAACTTCGGTTATCGGAGTAGATAAAGATTGTTCCATAGATGCCATAATACAAATACATCTACTTGTTATCTAGGTTTGTTGGTGCATCCGCAAACTGAAAGGTGACTAAAATTTGGACTGAATGGAAAAAGTGGCTTATGTTCGATGCGAATGCACCTTGCAGTTTCTGAATGAACATAAAGACTGTTCATTACGCTATGCTACAGAAACATGCTAAACCTTGTATATCCGCCAAAGTGCAGATGCACTCTAGGTTTGTTGGTGCATTCTTGTATAAATCTAGCTGTAAAAATTTTTCTAGAAACATTGCACCCTTTTTTTTAAATGGCGGTTTTTTCGCTAGCTTTAAAGACACAGCTCAAACACAGCTCAAACACAGCTCAAACACACGCTACCTTCGATAACATCCAATTTAGGGATGTAGCCAGGTTTGTTATCTAGTATCACGCCTTGCTAAGAAAAGACGATAAGCTATAAAAGCAAGTATGCATTTCCTCCCCGCCCTTAGTGTCAAACCTCCCTATTGATGCTAGGGGTAAAAAATTAGGAGCAAATTTCTTTGCTCCTAAAAAATAGCTTCAGTTTTTTCTTGTTTTATCCACTCAAGCTACCGATAATTGCGAACATTGGTAGGAACATACCAGCGACGATGAATCCCACAATGCCACCAAGAAAGATAATCATGAGGGGCTCGAGCGCAGCCGTGAGCGCATCAACAGCCTCATCTACCTCTCGCTCGTAAAAACTTGCAATCTTTTCAAGCATGGTATCCATCGCACCTGTTTCTTCACCAATGGCAATCATTGAACTCACAAGTGGCGGAAAAACCTTAGGGTGCTCTTTGAGCGTATCACTTAACTGTTCACCCCTCTGAACACCCGCTTTTGCTTCAGTCAAAACATCTTCAACAATGATATTCCCAGCAGTACCTTTAGTAATATCAATGGACTCGATAACATTTACACCACTTTTAAGGAGTAAGCCAAAGGTACTAGAAAAACCAGCAATCGAAGCTTTCTGCTGTAACGGTCCAACAACTGGTAAGGTCAAAAGCAATCTGTCGATAACATGTTTACCTTGATTGGTTCTGTAAAAGAAGACCGTACCTGCAATGCTACCTCCAATAATAAGCAAGAGTAACCACCACTGATTAACCAAAAAATCAGATAAAGCCATCAAAATCCTAGTGATGAGTGGCAAATCTCCACCCAAGCTAGTAAGAATATTAGCGAACTGAGGAACAATACCTGTTAGTAGGAAGTAAGTAACAGCTAAAGCGATAACCATAACCACAGCAGGGTAGGTAAGCGCACCTTTTACTTTTCCTCTTAGTGCAGCTTGCTTCTCCTGATAACTAGCAATTCGCTCCAAGATACTATCTAAGTTACCTGATGCCTCACCAGCTTTAACTAGATAGACGTATAGGTTATTGAACACACGTGGGAACTTCGCTAAAGATGAACTAAGGTTTTGACCTGTTTCAACATCTTCTCTAACACTATTTAGTGCCTTTTTAAGACCTTTTTTCTCGGCTTGGTTTTCAAGAATCGACAATGATTGCACAATAGGCAAACCAGCGTTAATAACCGTTGCAAACTGTCTACTAAAAAGCGTAATGTCTCGCAAATTCGGTTGATCCATAAATGCTGGCATTGTAAGTTCAGCATTCATACCTGTTTTACTATCTTTTTCTATTTTTGTAACGTAGTAGCCTTTTTCACGCAACATACGTGCAACTTCACCTGAAGATTGCGCCTCCATCGTTGCTTCTAAAGCTTTACCTGCCCGATCACGGACTACATATTTGTAGGTAGTCATCCAATATCTCCTTGAGAATCTAATAGAGAGTCTAACTAGGAAGTCTAGTTAGGGAATCTAAACTTGTTTGCGTCTCTTCCCAAGGGCTGCTCCCCCATTTGGAAATGAGTCGTTCTCTTAAGCGAAGTATAAAAGAATAAGACCTTCATTTGACTCAAACTAGATGAGTAAACCTTAAATCTCTACTCAGAAGATTCTTGAAAAAATTGGGGCTTTAACTCTGTTTAACGGTAAATAAACTTGTAAGTCATAACGTTAACGTATTCATACCACCCTTACAATTAGGCAGCTTAATATTGCAAATGAACGGACTCCACGGCAAACCGACGGGTTATCAACAAGGAATTCTTATCTGGCAAGCCATACGTCGACTATTTTATTTTCGAGGCAAGCCTCGGGGTATTCCTCATCCCTGTTCATTAATACAATCACAACAGGGTACGTCCGAAATACAGGGGGATACATCAGGATATACAATGTTTAAGATATTTTTGTAGCAAAGCGTAATGAATAAAGCTATGACTTAGGCACATATTTGGAAATGTAGTTACGTAACTTTTTGTAAGTTCATTCATAAACTCTCAAGGTGTGTCCGTATCCGATATGCAAGGATTTTTACACTAAAACTATATGTTTTCACCCGCAATATGCGGACACACCCATCACAATCTTAAAACACAAGCTTTACAAACAAATTTAGTATACTCTAAGAACCATGCTAGCAAAGTCAAAACGTGTTGTTTTTGTTCTTGAAGAATTAAAAAAACTTTATCCTGATGCTCGTACAGAGCTTTCTTTTACAAATCCTTTTGAGCTGCTTATTTCCACCATTCTTTCAGCGCAAGCTACTGACGTAAGTGTCAATGCAGCCACACCAGCCCTTTTCAAAAAATATCCTACAGCCGAAGCGCTCAGCAAAGCCTTACCTGAGGAAATCGAACCTTACATCAAAACAATTGGTTTATACCGCAACAAAGCAAAAAACATCGTCAAGGCATCCAAAGACCTAGCTGAAAAACATAATGGCGAAGTACCCAATGACTTTGATGCCTTACTAGCACTAGCTGGCGTTGGACGAAAAACAGCCAATGTTGTTTTGTCAAATGCCTATGGTCATCCTGCTATCGCAGTCGATACTCATGTTGGTCGTCTAGCTAGGCGCTTAGGATTTTCGAAAGAAGACAATCCCGACAAGGTAGAAAAGGATTTACAAAAAGCCTTTCCCAAAGAAGAGTGGATATTTTTGCATCATGCACTTATCCTTCATGGCAGACGAGTATGTGACGCTCGAAAACCACAATGTGCAGCATGTAGCATGGCAAAGCACTGTCCTAGTTCAACTGTCTAGTCTAAATTCTAGTTGCGACATCACATAACAAGGGAATGTAGGCAAAGGTCACTGTCTTGCCCTATAGAGGCTTGCTAGCTTGAAATTAGTGTTTTTTAGAGATGGGGTTACTCAAATGGCAATATCAACTTTAGAAAAAAATATACCTACAAGCAACCAACAAAAAGATAATAAACCTGTGCATGATAAACCTGTGCATGATAAACCTGTGTATGACCTTGTCATTGTAGGAGCAGGTCCAGTCGGGCTAGAAGCTGCTATTTTAGCGAAACGTGCTGGATTAAATTACATTGTCTTCGATAAAGGTGCGATTGTAAATGCCATCTATAACTACCCGACCTATATGACGTTTTTTACTACCTCTGAACGTTTAGAAATAGGTGGACACCCCCTCATCACCGCAATTGATAAACCCACTCGCAAAGAGGCGCTCGACTACTACCGCAAGGTTAGTCAGAATGAACAACTCAACATCAAAGCCTTTTGTGACGTGCAAGATTTACAAAAGACTTCAACAGGCTTTAGCTTAAAAACCCAATCTCAAAACGGACAGCAAGAACTCGTCACTACAAAACGTGTTGCAATTGCAACAGGCTATTTTGACAACCCAAAACTACTTGGCATAGCAGGTGAAGCGCTTCCAAATGTCAGTCACTACTACACCGAAGGTCATAGCTACTACAACCGTAATGTAACGATTATTGGCGCAGGAAGTAGTGCCGCCGATGCTGCGCTAGATCTCTATAAACACGGCGCAAAAGTAACGATGATTCACAGAGGTGATGCATTTAGGCACAGCCTAAAATACTGGATTCGTCCTAACCTTGAAAATCGTGTAGCAGAAGGTTCAATCACTGCCCACTTCAATAGCACTGTGAAAGCTATTAGTCCTGACACAGTAACGATTGAAAAAGAAGGAAAGCTACTAGACATAGCTAGTGAAATGACTTTTGCGCTCACAGGCTATTTTGCATCTAGTAACTTGCTTGCTTCTGTTGGAGTAAACACTCGACCTGAAGATCTTTCTGCTGAGCTTAACGAAGAAAGCTTTGAAAGTAATATTGAGGGTTGTTATCTTATAGGTTCTGCAGGTTATGGCACACGTACGAGTGATGTTTTTGTTGAAAATGGTTTGGTGCATGCTCGAAAAGCGGTGGCGCATATCGAGAAACAGCACAGGCTCGAGCTCACCCAATAGCCTACTTTTGCTTTATCCAAACCTAATATATTCATCTTCCCAAATACCAATCAGTATCCCATGCTCGTCCTCAAACGTTGACCCATAACGCCAAAGCGTTTCTTCAGTTGTCACTGTAGTACGACGTTTCAAATTCCGCAACCAGAAAAATAAATTATCCTTCAACTCTGCTCGAACAGCTTGATGTTCTTTTTCTGAACTCGTCCCCAAATCATTCTGCTCATTCGGGTCATTATCCATATCAAATAGC
>CALGZD010000203.1 GCA_937934635.1 uncultured Deinococcales bacterium | reverse complement strand
TTTGCCAACAGATATTCGCTTTCCTTCGTCCTCTTCTATCTATAAAGCTCTCGAAGAAGTTCTCACAGAAGAAGGCTTTTTGACCCTCATTGCTAATACCGATGGTGATATTCCTAAAGCAGAAAAGACAATAGATAAACTAATCGCAAATGGTGTAAGTGGTTTTATCTTTAATCCTGCCCAATATGGTTTTTCAACAGATTATTACAACATCATTAAAAGAATAATTGAGCAAGATATAGCAGTTGTGACTTTGGGACATGAAAGCTCTGAAGAAGAAATCGAGCATATTACCTATCAACCTCAGTTAGCTGTGCAAGAGGGTATAGATTACTTAATTGATTTAGGTCACAAGGATATTGCCATCATTGGTGGTATTCCTGAACAAAATATAGGTCTTCCTAGATACCTTGGCTACTGTCAAAGTTTACTGTCTCACGGGATAACACTAAAAGATGCCTATCACATTCAGGGAAAACTAACGCCTGACCTTGGTTATACAGGTTTAGAGCAGTTGATGGCACTACCAAATCCTCCAACTGCAATTTTCGCACTTAATGACGTGGTTGCAACTGGTGTAATTGATGCCTGCTTAAAAATGCAAGTTCAACTACCTGAGGATTTATCGGTACTAAGTTTTGATGGTGGTGGTTTGTATGGTCGGGCAACACCTGCTATTACGAGTATTATCATGCCTACTTACGAGATAGGGCGACAAGCTGCTTTGAGTATGATTAATCGTTGGGAAAAGCCAGATTCTGAAAAACGAAATAAAGTTGTACGTTGTGGTTTTGAGGTTCGAGAGACAACGGCCGCACCTAAGATGGTGAAATCTAAAGTGCTACAAAGCACATATTAACTTTTCTTCAAAAATATCGTCGGCTGCTAGAAATCAAATCATCTTATGACATTGCCAGAGTTATTAATGCTAATACCATTTCTTAGCTTGATTCTTTATTTCTAGAAAGGTCTAATGGTTTTGTGTCTTTTAACAAACCTGATATTCCAAATACAGTTTTGTAATATTGACTACGATGAATTTATTTTTTACCACGATGGGGAGTTCTTTTCCCGTGAGGGAATTAAAGAAGGCATGATTACCTTGCATCCAGCAGGGAGTAGTCTAACACCGTTTAGACAAGTGATTAAATAAGTATCTGTTATGGGTGTGTCCGCATTTTAGGGAAGTTATATTTATCTTTAGTCTCAATGCTTTGAATATTCGATGCGGACACACCTTAGAATTTTTTCCGCTTCGCTACAAAAATATCTTACTTGAGGTATCCTGTAAATTTCGGATGCACCCATCTGTTATAATAATCTAAAAGATAAATGTCACAATCCAATAGTTGTCAGATACTGCATCAGAAAAACCGAAGGAGAAGCATTTTCTAAGATTTCATTTTGTTTGTGATTATGACATTCTTGATTCACTTCGGTATTATACTTAAGAAAATTCTAGAAAAGTAGGTAAACACTATGGCACATCTAAGACCTTTAGAGCTAGAAGAAATTCAAGATGCAGAAATTAAAGAACGTTTTACGCATTATAAAAATACACGTGGCTTTACGCCACATAGCATCATGACAATGGCAAGACGACCTAATATTGTCAAAGCATTTATGGCACTGAATCAAGCCGTGCTATACGAAGGTACAGTCAGTGAAGAGCTCAAAATGTTAGTGAGTCTGATTACTTCTCAGGCTACAGGTTGTAGATATTGCCAAGCGCATATGGCAAACCTTTCAAGTATCTATAAAGCAAGTGATGCAAAGATTCAAGCTGTGTGGGAGTTTCAAACAAGTGAGTTATTTTCAGATGCAGAGCGAGCAGCACTTACTGTTGCTTACAAAGGTGCACTTGTTCCTAATCAAGCTACAGAAGAAGATTTCGATAATTTAAAGAAACACTTTGATGATGACCAAGTTGTAGAAATTGTAGCTGCAATTAGCCTCTTTGGTTACCTAAACCGTTGGAACGATACTATGGCAACAGAGCTTGAAGAACATGCTGTTACTGTTGCTGAAAGGTCTATTGCGCCAGTGGGTTGGAATCAGGGGAAGCATGTTTGAAAATGCCTGAGCAATGAGTGATAGCTTACTGTCTGCGATAGTGCTAATGAACTTTGTCCGAACTATCCAGCAGAAACAAATAGGTTGCATGTGGCATTTCCTGACCCATCAGGTGAGTCTTTAGAACGTTGGGCAGAAGTGCGTGATATGTTGAAGTTGAGTTGTGAAAAAATGATTGAAATGCTTAAAGCAGGTGAGCAACTTACCGAAGCAGCACTACTTGAAGAAGTTCTTAAGGAAGCATTAGTATGAACTTGAAAATATGGTTAGCTGAATTTATAGGCACATTTGCGCTTGTATTTGTAGGGATAGGTGCGATTGCTTCTGGTGCAAGTAATTTAGCTGTTGCCTTGGCATTTGGTCTAACTGTTTCGATTATGATTTCTGCTGTAGGTGCATTATCATTTGCTCACTTTAACCATGCTGTTACTGTTGGCTTTTTGGTGATGGGGCGCATCACTTTTATAGAGTTCTTAGGCTATTGGTTGGCAGAATTTGCTGGTGCAATTGCTGCGGTATTTTTACTTCAATTGTTTTACA
>CALGZD010000202.1 GCA_937934635.1 uncultured Deinococcales bacterium | reverse complement strand
CCTAGTTTGCCCTGCACTACGCTCTGCAATGGCATAGTCACGACTAGCTGTAAGATAAAAATCACGTACGGGACCTGCAGCCACAGTAAAACGCTGTTTTGACACAGGTGTTGCCTCAGCCGTCAAATTAGGGAACACTGTACCCGTACTGCCTACTGCCACAGCTTGTGGCGCAGTGATTTCGACAACATAAAAGGCGGTGTCAGCATAAACAACATCGCCGTGTGGTGGCGGCGTGTCGATTGCCCATCTACCGTTCTTAAAAACTGCTAGCTGTGGATAGGCATGACCAAGCGACAGAATAGATTCATTCATGCCAAATAGACCGTAATTTCTCTGGGAATTTTGTGGCAAAGTCACAGTGTATTCCATATAGATAGGAACAGCAGCGCCACTAGCTAAGGGGGCGGGTAAGATGATATTTAGCAGGCTGTTGTTGCGCTCGAGCACAACGTCTGTAGCCTGTCCCGCTACTTCTAAACGGTTAATTCGTATTGAACCACCTAAAAGATTTGGATATAGATGGAAGTAAAGATTATCAAGACTCATACCTTCGCTATTTCGCACAAGTACTTCTTGCTTTCCTTCTACTTGGCGTAAATCCTCAGAGATATCAAGCTGCATATGATAGATGCTCGAGCCCTGCACCCGTTCCAAACTCGACCAAGCAGAAGGTATTAGATTCACCTTATAAAGCTCTTGATCCGCCCACGCAATATCAAACAGTCGTGGCTCAGACATAACATCAGCTTGTACCGCTAAGCTTGATGATTGAGGATTGGATTGAGGCTGTGTTTGTAATTGAGGCTGTGCTTGAGGTGCTGGATTTTCAGGAAATGGTACGACAGTACTCAAGGTATTTGCTGTAACTGGTTCAGAGACAGATTCTGTTTGGTCTAAGCTTATAATTCTCGAACTCAAGGTATTAGACAAGGTATTAGACACAGATTGTTCTGAGGTAGCTGAACCAGAATTATTAACAGGACTAACTGGCGCTAAGATGGTTACATTCTCATCACTACCCGTAGAGGCATCAGAAGCATTTGGACTATCTACATCACTAGCAACTTGAGACAATTCATTGACAACACCCGAACTACTCAATTCATTGAGTAAACGATTAATCATAGGATCATCGTCAAGCTGCTGCTGTCCTACAACCGTGTTAACAACCACAGCAACACATACACCAGCAATTACTACTAGTAAAAATGGTAATTTTATAAGCTTCTTCATGCAATCAAGTCACTTTCAATTTTTAATATATATAACTGACCCTAGTCAGTTAATCGGCGAGCGGAGGCGAGTAAGCATAACCCCATACAGTAAGAACTAGTTTATCTCGAAAAGGATGAGCAAATCGATAGGTATTCTCTTAGAATTATTATTAGTGCGTCACGATATAAAATCGAATGCACAGTTAAATCATTATGTTTTTGGGTTTAAAAAGGACGCACCTTAGAAATTTTTTGGAAGTTTTTAACTTCTTATACTAAACTGAAAGATAAATATCATAGTCCTGCTGTTACATACTTCGTCAAAAGAACCGAAAGATAAGCACTTTCTCTGCTTTTGTCTTTCTTGACATTATGACATTATTGATTCATTTCGGTATTATTCCAGTAAAACTATTTCCAAACTTAAATGAGAACACTGACATTATTATTTGACCGTTTAGCCCTAATCACTTCTACTCATGTGTTGATTTGATGCTGGCAGTGCTCTACCGACTTGTTCAACTTCAACATCAGCGTAAGCACTAGAATTCGGAGCTTTAGGAGCATACATAACTGCAATAATGCTACCCACAAACGCAACTATCCCATGAAGCATTATCCAAACCAGTGGGCTTTGCTCCCACCAAGTCATACCGTTATTCCATGGTAGTTGTAATTCAAAGAGCCTGTGTTGAGACACAACATGCACAAACAAAGGTACAAGTAACCAAAAAAATGGTGAAGCAATCACTGCCAAACGTCGCCAAGTATATTCCAAAGCCAACATTGCAAGTAAGCCTGCGCTCATAATGACAGGTGACAAAACCAGCCACGTATTGCTATCAAACAAGATGCCAACAACGGGCACAATTAATACGATTAAGTAAGAAAAGCCAATATTTGCAAACGCTACTGCCAAATAGGCTAAAAATAGTAAGGCAATACTACGAACAAAAATAGGAACTGGCAAAATAGCAAAAACTGCTGCCAATAGGCATAAAAAAATGCCAATGATCATGTTTCGTACGGATGTTGAATTATTGATACGGGTCATAATTTGAGTGTAATACCAAACTGAAAGAAAAAGTCATCATCCATGAGCAAAGAAAGTTGTTATTAGAACCGAAGAACAAAGAAGTTAAAAAACATCGAAGTTAAAAGACATCGAAGTTAAAAGACAAAGAAGTTAAAAAACATCATCATACTGGTAATTATGATATTTATGATTCACTTCGGTATAAATAACCTACAACTTTGGTAGGACGTTCCTAAGCCTAACATGAATTACACTATTAGAAAGAAGACTTAGGTCATAACCTAATCCACTGGGTAAGCACAAAGCTACACAAACACCAAGCTACACAAGCACTAAGCTACACAAGCACCAAGCTACACAAGCACCAAGCTATGCACGCTACAAACTAAGTCATTACTACACACTAAGGACGCTGAACTACACACTGAGAATACTAAGGCATAAAGCATGATAGACACGGTATACTTTGTTCATATTTGTTCATATTTGTTCAGAAAGTCAAAAACGCAACGTAACTTGAAATTAGTAAAGGTAAGGGAGTATTGATGAGGCAAGACAAGCAAGATAGACAAGACAGGCAAGAAAACATTCGTTTAGTGCTTGTTGATGACCACGCTGTCGTTCGTGAAGGCTTGCGAATGATTTTAAATTTAAACGACGGTCTAGAAGTTATTGGGCAAGCAGGTAACGGTCAAGAAGGTGTAGAAGAAGTAAAACGCTTGCGTCCAGATGTGGTTTTAATGGATTTAAAAATGCCTGTCATGGACGGAGTAACTGCAATTAGGGAAATTAAAAGTAATTTTCCTGATATTGAACTCATCGCCTTAACAAGTGTGCTCGAAGACAAACTTGTCATTGATGCTGTCGAAGCAGGTGCTGCTGGATATCTCCTTAAAGAAGGTGACAGTGAAATGCTCATTGAAGCTATTTTTGCTGCCAATCGTGGTGAGGTACGTCTGCATCCAGACGCTAAAAAACGCTTAAGTCGAGAAATTCGCACACCTGAAATGCGTGAATCCTTAACACCACGTGAAACAGATACACTTCGCTTAATTGCCAAAGGTCATCCAAACAAAGATATTGCCGAAAAACTTGGTGTTTCTGAAATGACCATCAAGACCCATGTTTCAAATATCTTGTCAAAACTGAATTTGCAAAGTCGTACGCAAGCAGCACTTTTTGCATTACGTGAAGGCATCATTGGTATCGAAAGCCTAGAAACTTTAGAAAGCCACTTGTAAGGTTCAACTACCCTATATGTCATGAATGCATCAACCCAACCAAAAATACTCTTCTGGAATAGGCTGAGCGTACGCTTATCACTGCTTATTGTAGGCATCGTCCTGACACTAGCAGTGGTGAGTGGCTTACTCTTTTTTAGAGCCTTCTCTTTAGCCCAAATCGATGCAACTGGCACAAAGCTTCCTAATCCATTTGACTTAACGCAGCTATTTCAGGCTGAGCAAGCAAATAAGATTTTAAGAGCGACGATTGTCAATCTTTTATCAGTTTTTATGCTCATGCTGGTCATGGCAACCTTTTTTAGTAGAAATCTACTGATTAAACCTATTGAAGCGCTTTTAAAAGGAACACAAGATCTATCTGAAGGTCATCTTGGTGTCACCTTGCCAATTGAGGCAAATAGTGAGCTAGGCATTTTGGGGATGACCTTTAACCAAATGTCACAAAATATAGCCTTGCAGAATCAAGAACTGGTTGCTACCAACGAAGCCTTACGAAAAAGCGAACAGCTTCTAGAAGAGCGGGTGTCGCAACGTACGGAGCAGTTGGAGGCTTTGCTCGAGCTCTCCAGCACCATCGCCCTAGGCACTGACCTCAATCCGCTTTTGCGTCAAACCTTTGCAAAGCTGAAAACAGTTGTAGATTACACTGAAGTGAGCGTCTTTTTACTTGAAAAGCAAACTATCAGGCTTTTGTATTATCAAGGTCCTGTTGAGCAAGATATTTTTATTAAACATTGGTCACTAGGTGACATTGGCGAGGCAAGAAGTGTCATAGACAAAAAAGAAGTCTTGCTTGTAAGAGATACTACCACTGAAATCAATAACGAAAGTATTTTAGACATAAGTACTGACACAGTTACTGACACAGTTACTGACACAATTATTAACTCAACCACAAACTTTTCAGAAGACTTTATGCGCTTCACCATTGGCTATCACGGCGAACCGCTCTACCACATGGCAACATGGCTTGGCGTACCCATCATTGTTCAAAACAAACTACTAGGCATGATGACGATGGAACATGTCAAAGTCGATGCTTATGACGAAACTGACTGTGATATTGTCACTGCTTTTGCTTCGCAAGTGGCACTAGCGATAGAAAATGATCGTTTGTATCGAGAGACAAAGCAAAATGCTGCACTTGAAGAACGTAGGCACTTGGCAAGAGAACTCCACGACTCTGTTTCACAGGCGCTTTTTGGCATAAGCCTTGGTATAGACGCTGCGATTAAAACATCAGAAAAAGATCCAAGCAAACTAGAAGAACCGCTAAACTATGTCAAAAACTTAGCTCAGGGTGGTCTAGCAGAAATGCGCTCGCTCATTTTTGAGCTGCGTCCCGAATCTTTAGAACAAGAAGGCTTAAAAGTTGCGCTAGCGAAACAGGCTGAAGCACTTAAAATGCGCCATCAACTCGACATTCAGTACCATGCAGAAGATGAACCAGAGCTGAGCTTCGCAGCAAAGCAAGAGCTGTATCGGATTGCTCAAGAGGCTTTACACAATGTCGTTAAACATGCCCACGCTAGCTTAGTGACCATGACGCTCACCGAAGACGACAGCACTGCTTGCTTAAAAATAGCTGACAATGGCATTGGTTTTGATGATAGTCAAGACTTTCCTGGAAGCCTTGGGCTTACCTCTATGCGAGAACGCAGCGAAGCACTGGGTGGCTACTTCTATCTAAATTCCAAAGAAAATGACGGTACTTCCTTAACTATTTGTGTTCCAAAAGCTATCACAGGAAGTCTCGTCTAACTCATGACATCATTTAATAGAGCATCGTTTTTAGGTTTATTATTCATTGCAGCAGGCATCTTGGTTTTGCTTGCAAACTTCAATGTCTTGCAAGGTAACTACTCGCATCTCTGGATTATTGGCATATTGATTGTCAACAGTAGCTTCTTTATCTTAAGTCGACATCATCTAACTTGGGGGCAACGTGTCTTTGGGTTTATGTTGCTTTCTCTGGGGGCTACAGGGGTATCAGGTGAAAGTGCAAGCTTGATTGCCTTATCCTCTGCCAGCCTTGGTTTCTTTTTAAGCTACTTTTTTGGCAACAAGCGCAGTTGGTGGTTACTTGTTCCCGCTGGTATTTTTACAGGTCTAGCCTTTTACTCTTGGCTAAGCCTGCTTTCAGACAACTGGGATGCCATCCCAATTATGCTGCTCATCTTTGCAGGAACCTTTACACTACTCTACCTATTGCCAAAAGAATATGGCGGTCGTGAATGGGCGCTCTTACCTGCACTTGGGCTGATTATTTTAACTGTTGTCAGTAACGACCCCATGGAGCGCAGAGCTACTCTGATGATTATTATCAGTTTGGTTGTAGTGATGGTCATCGGTTGGTTATTTATGCGTAATCGTCGATTCAAAACCCAACTGAAAACGCAACTCAAAACAGTCGGTCATCTTGATAACTCACCTCATCCAATGCTAACAACACAGGTAACACAGGCAGTAGAAGCAGGACAATCAGCACAGGTTATTACAGAATATAAAACTGAACACAACCCGTGATGTTTTATAGCTGTAATACTTTACAAACCTGATATTCTAAAGTAATGAAGTTTCTTGCAGTTCTTATTGGTGGCGCACTTGGCGCAAGCAGTCGCTACAGTGTGGGCTTACTATTTCAAAGATATTTACCTGAAAGTAGCTTTCCTTTTGCAACGCTGAGTGTCAATGTCGTTGGTTCCTTTTGTTTAGCACTTCTCTACTTTTTACGGCTCGAGCAGCTCTCCCCCGCCCTCAAACTGGGCATTTCAACTGGATTTTTGGGCGCATTGACAACCTTTTCAACCTTTGAGCTAGAAAGCTATGTCTTACTCGAAAAAGGTCGTGTAATCCCTGCCATAGCTTATATCCTTGGCAATCTTGTTTTGGGAATGCTAGCGGTACTGTTAGCAAGAGCTATAGCACTATCACTTAAGTCGTAAGAATATTTGATTCAACTTGTGATTTACGAACAGGCATAATCACTTCAGTGAGTTCGGGATCATTATTTGCCGGAATTCGCACGGTAAATACAGTGCCTTCACCAATTTCTGAGGTAACTGAAATTATTCCATCATGACGCTGCACAATTTCTTTGACAATCGCTAAGCCTAAGCCTGTGCCATTGCCTCTTGTCGATCTTGCGCCATCAACTCGGAAAAATCTATCAAAGATATTGTCTAAAGCTTCTTGCGGAATGCCTGGACCATTATCAAGAACTTGTAGTTCCACATAGTCAGTTATGATGCCATCTGCGTTTTCTTCTTTAAGCTCGTTGAGGTTCATAGCCACTTGGCTCGAGCCTGCATTGAGCGCATTCTGAACCAAATTGAGCACTACTTGCTTCAACCTCGCCGTATCTCCTAAAACCTCAATAATCGGTTTGGGCGATGACATCGTAATATTTGCCATCGTTGCGATAGGTTCAACATCACGCTTTACATCTTCCAGAACATCGACAAAATTAAGCGGGTCACGGTTAATTGGAAAGACGCCACCATCAACTCTTGCCAGTTCAAGCAGATCATTAACTAGCTTCGTCATGCGATCCGATTCTTCTTTAATGACAGTCAGGGAATCTTCTTGTTGCCCTGTCGGGTTGGTCCGTCTAAGCAAATAACTCGCATGACCTGAAATAGCCGTAACAGGTGTTCGTAATTCATGACTTGCATCTGCCGTAAAACGTCTTTGCGTTACGACAGAATTCTGCAATCTATCAAGCATCTGATTTACGGTATTTGCCAAGGTAGACACTTCATCACGAGAGTTTGGTACAGGCAATCTCTGCGACAAATCTTGACTGGTGACCTTTTCAGCAGCAGAGGTAATTCGTTTTAGAGGTAAAAGAATTTGATTTGCTAAAAGCCAGATACCCAGCAAAAAGAGTAAAAAAGACGGAATAATTACCCAGAAGAGATTCCGTCGTAACTGTGCCAAAGTAGGTTGAAAGGTAAAGGGCGAGTAAGCAACAAAATAATAACCAGGTGCGTCACCATCAAACCTAGAAATCCACATCTGACCAGCTTCACCAACGACTCGGAGCGTTTCACCGCTATCCAAGACGATATCAGTCCTAATTTCGTCATTTTCAAAGAGCGCCTGTCTGTCTTCAGGACTAAGCTTCGCTAATAAAGAATCTTGCGTTGGGTTGCTGCGTCCGAGAATTGTTATCTGTATGCCATTTGGAATATCATCAGCATTTCTTAAAGGCACAACCCCTCTAGGGTAAATCACCATTTCAAAATAAGCGTTGCCAGGCATTCTGTTTGAAGCAGTTTTTAGCTGTTCACTTTTTAAATCTGTGATAGCAAGTTTGGCACGTTCAACCATAGATGCTTTTAAAGATTGCTTTGTAGTGCTGTAAAGCGCTATCGCAACCATAGCCAAAATAGCGGCTAAAAAGAGACTAAAAAATAGGGATAAACGAAGTTTAAGTGACATGCTTCTATAAACTATAAATCCTAAAGATGTACATCAGATGTAGCTTTGATAATAAATCTTAGCAAAAATAGTTGGCGTTCTACCAGAAAACACGAATAAACAGTACTTATACTAAACTGAAAGATGAATGTCATAAAGATATAGTCGCAAAGATTGCGAAATAACCGAAGGATAAAGGCTTGAAAACCTTGTGTATTGACTGGGATTATGACATTTATGATTCACTTCGGTATTAAATACGGGTATCTTCCAAAGCTGTTGTATAAATGTGCTTAGTACATTACGATTAGTACATTACGAAAAGATGAACGTTAAGGTGCTAGACTATTAAAAATTGAACTGAGTATAAGTTTTAGCAACTTATGACCTACTTATTTTACCTAAGGAGCGTTTATGAAAGATTTAAAAGATGCTGTTATAACCACCGCAATCAGAACACCAGTAGGTCGTGCCTACAAAGGCATGATGAAAGATACCAGACCCGATGACCTAGCTGCCCTCGTGCTTAAAGAAGCAGTGGCGCAGACCGATGGGTTAACCGCTGAAGACATCAACGACCTATTCCTAGGCAATGCACACCCCGAAGGTGAAGCTGGCTACAACATGGCAAGAATCGCTGTGCATGTAGCAGACTTTCCTGAAACGATTGCAGCAGCAACCATCAACCGCTTCTGTGCTAGTGGTTTACAAACCATCGTCCAAGCAGCACACAGCGTTCAAACTGGTATGTCAGATGTTGTACTAGCTGGCGGTAGCGACTGCACTAGCCGCGTACCTATGGGCGGACACAATGCAAAAGAAGGCTTTAACAAAGCCCTTTATCAGCGCTATCCTCAAGCCTATATCACCATGGGTCAAACCGCAGAAAACGTTGCCAGAAAATTTGGCGTAAGCCGCCTCGACCAAGATACCTTCGCTGTGAGTTCTCAAAGCAAAGCACTTGCTGCACGTGCTGCTAGTAAATTTGCTGACTACATCGTTCCTGTAGAAACCAAAGTCCAAGACCAAGAAGGTACATGGCACGATGTAACCATCACACAAGACGAATGCCCACGAGAAGGCACAACACTAGAAGGCTTAGCAGGGCTGAAAACTGTATTTGCAGATGACGAGGCAGCCACCGTCACTGCTGGTAATGCTTCGCCAATGAATGATGGTGCAGCCATGACCGTGGTCATGTCAGCAGAAAATGCTGAGGCAAGGGGTATCAAACCACTGGCACGTTTTGTCCAAGCAAGTGCAGTTGGTGTACCACCAGAAATTATGGGCATTGGTCCACTACCTGCTATCTCAACTCTTCTAGACAAAATGGGCATGACGGTTAGTGACATCGATCTTTTTGAAATCAATGAAGCTTTTGCCAGCCAAGCTGTTTACTGCCAACGAGAACTTGGCATTCCAGATGACAAGCTCAATGTCAATGGTGGTGCAATTGCCATTGGACACCCCTTAGGTGCTACAGGTGCAAGAATCGCAGCAGATTTATTTGCAGAAATGAAACGCAGTGATTCTGAATTTGGCATCATCAGCATGTGTGTTGGTGGTGGGCAAGGTATGGCAGCACTTTTTCAGCTTGTGTAAACCTTAGCTTGTGTAAACCTTAGTGTGTACAGTTGTTACGCAGAAACGCTACATGTGGAAACGCTACTTATAGAGGGAGTTTCAAATGATTGAGCTACGAAACCCAATCTCAAATAACTCACCTTCTACAATAGTGTACAACCTTGAAACTCCCAGCATCTATGTCTATGTCTTGAACTAAAGTCTATGCCTATGCCTTGAACTAAAGTAAGGATTTAAGCTTGTTTTTATAAGGATAATGAGATTGTAACCTAATACTTGGTTAATATTTTTAGAACCTGTGTATACTCCTCGTATAATCTTTGTATAACCTTTGAAACGCATGCATCAAGGGTTGTAACTGAGATGAAATCCAAATTAGTACAAGGAGCATCATGAAAAAAATTACGAAGTCCTCGATTTTAAGTCTTACATTTATATTCAGCTTGATTCTAAGCTTAGGACAAGCACAAGATATGCCAGCAACCGTTGTTGATATTGCTGTAGGTAGTGAAGCACATACTACTTTAGTAGCCGCAGTTGTAGAAGCTGGCTTAGCAGAAACACTCTCAAGCGAAGGTCCGTTTACCGTATTTGCTCCAACTGATGATGCATTTGCAGCAGCACTAGAAGCACTAGGCATCAGTGCTGCAGATTTACTCGCAAGTGAAGACCTAACTTCAATTCTTACCTATCACGTAGTAGCTGGTAAACTTATGGCAGCAGATGTAATCGCAGCGGTAGAAGCTGGTGAAGGTACAGCAATGGTAGAAACCGTCAATGGTGCTTCTGTGACCGTAACCATTGAAGATGGCATGGTGGTATTAGATGGTTCAGCTAAAGTTGCAGTTGCAGATTTAGCTGCTGGTAATGGCGTAGTCCATGTTATTGACGCAGTTATCTTGCCACCAAGCAATGACATGATGGAAAATGACATGATGGAAGAAAGCATGGATATGATGCCAGCTACTGTTGTAGATATTGCACTAAGTAGTGACGTGCATACAACACTTGTAGAAGCGGTTATTGCAGCAGACTTAGCCGAAACGCTATCAGGCGAAGGTCCATTCACTGTATTCGCCCCAACTAATGAGGCATTTGGTGCAGCACTTACAGCACTTGGCATTAGTGCAGGAGACCTACTTGCAAGTGATGGTCTAGCAGGGATTCTTACCTACCATGTTGTAGCTGGTAACTTAATGGCAGCAGATGTAGTCGCAGCGGTAGAAGCTGGTGAAGGTACAGCAATGGTAGAAACCGTCAATGGTGCTTCTGTAACCGTAACCATTGAAGATGGCATGGTTGTACTAGATGGTTCAGCTAAAGTTGCAGTTGCAGATTTAGCTGCTGGTAACGGCGTAGTGCATGTTATTGACGGTGTAATTTTACCGCCAAGCAACTAATCTCAAAATATCCTAAATAAAAGTCTGCGCTCTATGAGCGTGGGCTTTTTTATAACTACACAAAAAAGTCTATAAGGCTTTTGAAGAAAGGTTACTACAAATGTCTAGCATATCTATGTCAACTCAAACAGCAACTTCATCTAGCACAATCCGTCAAATTCTAAACATTACTTTATTTGGAACTGTAATTACTGTAAATGCACTTGCCAATATTATTCCATTTAATGGTCAAACTACTGGTGAGCTTAGTGATAGCTTCAATAGCTTAGTCACACCTGCTGGCTATGTGTTTAGTATTTGGGGTCTTATCTATACCCTCTTAGCGGTATTTGTTGTTTATCAAGCACTTCCTAGTCAAAAAGAAAATCGAAATCTTGATAAACTAGGATACGCCTTTGTTTGGAGTTGTATCTTTAATGTTGCTTGGATTTTTGCGTGGCATTTTAATCAATTTTTACTGAGTGAACTCTTTATGTTAGGTCTACTTGTTAGCCTTATGGTTGCTTATGTACGGTTAGGTATCGGGCAACAAAAAGGATTATCTGTGCGTGAGCGTATTGCAACCCATCTTCCCTTTAGTATTTATCTTGGTTGGATTACTGCAGCTACGATTCTCAATACAACTGTTCTTTTACTTAGCATAGGATTTACTGGTGGAGCAAATGCACCATTCTTTGGTGTAGCTATGATTATTGCTGCTGTCATTATCGGAATCACTGTACTTTTACGACGTGGTGACTTCCCGTATACAATGGTATTAGTTTGGGCTTTTATTGGTATTGCAGTAGCAGAATCTGGGATTACACCTATCGTTGTAACAACAGCAATCCTTGCAGCTATCATTATGTTTAGTATTAGCACAGCTCAGCTTGTGAGAAAGAAAGCTATGTTTTTACCTTAGTATTTCCCTCTCTCCTTTAATAGCTCCTTTGAAAAGGAGCTATTTTTTTTGACCAACCTCTTATTTTTGGTTCAAATGCTCAAAACTATATTTTAAGTTTTAATCATTAAGGTTTAGCCTAGTAAACCTCAATGATGGGGGTTTTTTGTATAAATTCTGATTATAGAT
>CALGZD010000201.1 GCA_937934635.1 uncultured Deinococcales bacterium | reverse complement strand
GCTACTAACACCGCTATTCACCCTGTTGTTTATACTGCTATTCATACTGGTGATTACATTGCTGTTCATACCGCTATTTACACTGGTAATGACATTTACGTGTAGTGTACTTATAACCTAGTAGTGTACTTACATAGTAGCAAAACATTTTAGAAGTTATAAACAGAATTGATATTAGACCAGCTAATGCTCATGTCTTGAGATAGATCAAACTCATCAGGTAAGAGAATAACGCCTGTTACAGGTGTTTCGGGGCTCACATCTTGATTATCACCGCTTAAAAGACTTACTTCAGTTGGATAACTCGCTTTAAAGCTTTTACTACCCTGTTGAAAATTGAATTCTGCCTGCCAAGAACTGGCTTCTAAACTGCTCAAAGCAAAATATAAAACATTTTTTTCTTTGATATTTCGACTAAAGCGTTCATAGTGGTTACGTTGTTCAGGAAAAATACTTTTTAGAGAGTCTATATCCATCAGAAAAAGGTTTTGCTGTGCTTCGCCACGTTCATTGACTCGGTAAAAACTGAGTGCTGAGCTCCTATTAGCATCAAATTGTAAGATTTCCCAAGAACCACCAAAGGTATTGCTGATGGTTTGGATAAGCAGATTGGTTGATTTATTCGCAGCAAATAGCTGTGAATTGCGTTCATTTATACCTAAAATTGCTAGAAGCTCATCAGGTGCGTACCATGCATCAAAACGTTTGTAGACAGGACGTGCTAGAGCTAAGCGCCTTCTTTCTTGGTTATTTTCTTGCCAAACGACATCAGGTGAGTCATCGGTTAGTTTCAAGATGCCTTTAGCAGTTTGAATATATAAAGATTTTCCTGAGAGTGTTGTTTGAGCACCAATAAACTGACTAGCATCGTTGAGAGCGACATATAGCTCACCACTCAGATAGATAGCTCGTACACCGTTTAGTGTGTTGTTGGGGAGACTGGTGTTCTGGCTTAACACAGTAGTAAAAAGCTGTGCTGAAAAAATGACGAATACTATAAGTTGGAAAGTTGCCTTTGCTGTCTTTGCTGTGCTCACGCTTTGCTGCCATTCTTAAAACTTCGTTTTTACGAAGTTTTGACCCCTAATTTTGACCCCTAATTTTGACCTCTAAGATTCCCTCTATTGAAATAGTAACGTATATAATTTCACAAAATGATGATTTGTCTAGGTTGGAGTGAGCACGTAAATTGCTTGTTATCGCCTTTACCCTAGTTAAATCCACAGTTAAACCCACACAGCCTTTTAAACCCTAAACCCACACAGCCTTTTAAACCCTAAACCCACAGAGCTTTTAAATCCACTTAAACTTAATTCCAAATCTACCTGACTGAGCATTGGTTGTGATAGTAGCTACCTTCGCTAGTATTCAGTTTGCGGATTCATCTAACTAGCCACTGTCTCTACAGACCACTAAATCTAAGTGCTAAAGTTACTGACTGAGTTAGAATATGTTTGAAACCATTAGTCAATCTCTTGAAACAATGCTAAGCACAATGGGTCCTTTAGCGCCTCTTGTTTACATTTTGCTTTATGTATTGACTGCCCTAGTGAGCATCATCCCAACACCACTTGTGAGTGCCTTGGGTGGCAGTGTCTTAGGGTTTTGGCCAGCAGTTATTTATGGCTGTGTGGGTCTAGCGTTAGGCGCATTCATAGCCTTAAGTCTTATGCGCCGTTTTGGAAGACCGCTGCTTTACAAGTTGGTATCTGAAAAAGTGATTGCACAGTGGGAGTACCTGTTAGGTATTCAATCTGTACCTATGTGGGGTGTGGTTTTTCTAGCGTTGAATGTTGACCTTGCTGTGATGATTGCAGGGTTGACCAAGCTTTCAGTAGTACGTTTATGGCTTGCTGCAGTTATTGCCAGAATGCCGTGGGTTATTTTGAGTGCTTGGTTAGGGCGTTCTTTTTTAGAAGATGGCAATCTATTGGTAACGTCTATTGTCGTCGTTATTTTATTAATACTTGTCTTTATGATTATGCGACGGGCTGTAAAGTTGTATTTGAAAGATTCAAAGGCCAGTAGTGTTTAGTCTCATGCTAGTTTTACTAGTCTTAAATCGACTTCTCCATATAAATCCTCTGTAACCCTCTTTCTGTCTTTCGTTCTCGTTCTACGTAACCTAACTTGCCATACAATGTAATGTTTTCATGCATCAAAATGTGTGTGTACAGTTCAATTGCGCTATAGCCAAAGGCTTTTGCCTCAGTTTCGGCTAAGTTCATAAGCTCTTTGCCTAAACCTTGACCTTGGTAGTTAGGGTCAACAGCTATGTTATCTAGCAAAAGTAGTTTAGGTTGTTTGATAAGTACAAGTAATCCAGCAAGCTGTTTTTGGGTAGTATCTTCAATTATCCAAACAGTGTGGTCTTTTAGAACTTGGTTGTAGTCATCTAGCATGGGACCTGGGGGGCTGCCAATTCTGGGAACGTAGTGCTGATAGGCTTTTTTCACTAAGCTCTCTACACTAGCTACATCCTTCAGTTCAGCTTTCCTCAGCAAGAATTTTTCATCCATGTAATCACTCTACATCAAAAAATCCATATACAAAAAAAAGAGGTGGACCGAAGTCCACCTCAAAATCTAAAATTCAACTCAGTTTATGAGTGAGTGTTAATTCCTGCTGCTCTATTTGCATCAGCAATTAATTTTTGCTGATAACGACCCTGAACAATTTCAACAATAACCAGAACAAAAATTACAAAGTAAAATGTTGTTTTACTCATAGCTTCAATTGGATTACCAAAGAATTTAAGATGTGCAAGGTGTGCGCCTTCTGTAAGTAGCAAGATACCGACGATAAAGAGAACAAATAGACCAAGCACTTCGTACATACGGTTCTTTTTCAAGAATTCAGAAACAGTATCTGCAAGAATAAGCATGAGCGCTGCACCAATCAAGATAGCTGTCGCCATCACCAAGAACATATCGCTAATAGCCATCGCACTCAAGATTGAGTCAAAAGAGAATACTACGTTCATCGCAACAATTGAGGTAACAATCAGGGCAACATTACGGCTTGACTTCTCTTCATGGTCATGCATTTCAATACGCATCATGTGCATGATTTCTTTAACAGCCGTGTAAAGAATAAACACACCACCAAGCAAGACAATAATCGCATGAAGGTTAAAGTCACCTTGAGCAAAGTTGCCTAAATCAAGTTTAAAGACTGAGTTTTGGAAGGCTTGAATGACATTAACAAGTAAGAAAAGCAATATGATACGTAGTGCCATCGCAATAAGGATACCCATGCGTCTAACGGCTCTTTGCATGTGCTCAGGCGCACGTTGCGATTCTAGAGAGATGTAAAGCAAGTTATCAAAGCCCAGTACGGCTTGCAACATGATTAACATCATCAGGTCAAAAAGATTACCTAAAGTAAATAGGTTAGTAAACATATTTTCAAACATTTATATCACCATCAGGGACCCAGTTTTGTGTTGGGTGGGGGAGTTTTGTTGTCTAAACACTTTCAATCTTAGTAAGACTGAGCATTGTTTAGATACTGCACATACACATTAAATTAATTTATCTATCAAGAAATGCAGTCGATATAATGAAATATATCTTTAGATTACAGTTTAGCGAGTTCGAGGCTGTATGGCACGGTAGTTTTGTTTGA
>CALGZD010000200.1 GCA_937934635.1 uncultured Deinococcales bacterium | reverse complement strand
AAGGTGTAGAGCGTCAATTGACGAACAGCTAAGTCGCTTTCATAGCTCCAAAGTGTTTGCCACTCAGCAGGCTCAAAAGCACTTGCAAAAGAACCATCATCTTTTTGATAGGGCAAAGATGCAGTGGTCAAAATAATACCTTGATAACGACCACGTTCACCATTCATGAGCATGTCGCTAGTGAGCGTTTCATCTTTAGCAATCAGGATGTCATAAGGTACACCTACTTGCTTCATCAGTGCTTCAGCAGCTTGGAGACCACTGTCACTTTCAGTAGCACTAATGATTAAGAGTTTCATTTCGAGAGGTGCATTTGGATTGGCAAGCTGACCGATGCCAAACCCTGCTGGGATCGCTCTATCACCTACAACAGCTAAGGAACTGATTGTATTTGCAGAGCTTGTATCGATATTCGCTGCACTACCTGTTGGGTGACTATGTGCAGTTGTTGTAGAAGGGTCACTAGGATCTGGATTATTGGTTATAGGTGTATTAGTTGGATCATCAATTGTTCCAATGAATCCACAGCCTGCTAAAAATAGCATGATGATTAGAATCTTGAAGAATTTAAACAATCTAATCAATCTAATCGTAGAGAGGATTTCTTGCATATTTATACTTCGCCCCTTAGTATTGCAATAGTTTCTTAAAGTTTTGTACTAAAGCCCTTTTGTACTAAAACCACTGTTTTAACTGTGTTTTAAGTGCTTTAAGTGCTTTAAGCTTCAGACATATAGCCTTTTTATTTTTGACGGAACAGCAGGCTCAAATTCTCGAAACACATAAAGATTGCTTAAAATCCTCTCAGAATTTTCGTTACTTAAATTTTTAGTTAGGTATTTTTAAAATAATGAGAGTTTATTGAGTTAGTAACTTTTGTGCTTGTTTTCAATATCGTTAAAGTAGGCTTTTCTGAATGCATTAAAAAAGCCGAGTTCAAGACTCGGCTGAAAGATTCACGATTGTTATTAGAAGGAGTTTTAGCCTTTCGTCGCTCCCATTGTTAATCCACCTATGAAGTAACGTTGCAGAGCAAAAAACACAACAAGCGTAGGCACTGTTGCTAATAAACTTCCTGCAACAATCAGTGGCCAATTACTAATATATTGACCCAATAGATTAGACAAGCCTGTGGTCACAGGTTTTAGTTCATCACGACTTACTAAAACAAGTGCCCAGAGGTAGTCATTAAATATCCAAGTAAACTCAAGCGTTGCAAGCGCAGCAAATGCTGGTACAACTAACGGTAAGCCTATTCGCCTATAAATTGTCCATTCATTTGCACCATCAATGACTGCTGATTCAAATAGTGAGGTAGGAATTGTTTTCATAAAGTTTCTCAAAACGAATGTACAAAAACCAAGTTGAAAAGCTGTATGGAAGAGAATAAGTGCCCAGTAGGTATCGTAGATATTTAGGTCATTTGATAATCTAAATACTGGAATCATTAATATTTGGAAGGGAAGAAGCATACCGCCAATAAAGAGAAAGTAGAGGAACTTATTTAATCTAAAGCGAAACCTCACTAGAGCATAAGCACACATAGATGAAAAGAAAAGCATGAATATGAGTGCTGGAATAGTAATAATAAAACTATTAACTAAATAATTAGATATTCCCGCTCTGGTCCATGCTTCTGTATAGTTCCCAAAAGTTAGTTCACGTGGAATAGTCCAAAAGCCATTTGTGTTTAGGTCGTCCATCGTTCGGAAACTCGTGACAAAAGCACCAACGATTGGGATGAGCCAAATAATTGCACCAATCCAAACGATGATGACTACTAAACGATTTACAGGTTTCTTTTTTTGACTAATCATTGATAGTGACTCCAAATAGAAGTGAATACGAGATTAAAGCGTACTTTATGCACTTTCCATCTCCTCTTCTTTAACTATTCTCCAGATATAGGCACCAATAAAGAAAATACTAATTAGAAACAGAACAACACCAATAGCTGCGGCGTAGCCCATGTTGTAATTATTAAATGCTTCAAGATACATAAAGTTTGCAAGGACTTCACTTGAGTGATACGGTCCTCCACGTGTCATAACCCAAACCATGTCAAAGGAGCGTAAGGAGTCGATAATACTGATGACAACTACAATTGTTGTAATAGGTGCTAAAAGTGGGAATATGACGGAACGAAAGAGTGACCAGTTTTCTGCACCATCTACCTTTGCTGCGTCTAATATTTGTGGATCTAAGGTTTTTAGACCCGCTAGGTACAGAATCATAACGTAACCAACCTGACGCCAAGCAGCAGCACCAATGATGGCCCATATTGCAAGGTCTTCATCAGCTAACCAGCCAATGTTTCTAGCACTCTCTGGATTAACTGGTAAACCAATAGCTTTTAGGATACTAAGGATTGATTCTAAAGTGCCATTGATTAAGCCTGCGGCTGGGTGATAAATCCATGACCAGATGAGACCAATCACAACAAATGATAGAACCATAGGTAAGTAGTAGGAGATTTTAAGAAATCTATCAAATTTTATTGTTTGATTCAGTGCTAAAGCTAGTGCTAAACCTAAACTGGTAGGAATTGTGATAAAAACAAGAATCCAACGTAAGTTATTTAATAGAGCTTTGCGAAAAGCGTCATCCCAAACAAAGAGTTCGTAGTAATTTTCAAAGCCAATAAAATTAGCATCTTCAAGTTTTGAGAAACCATCCCAGTCAGTGAAAGATAAATAAAAGGTGGATAGTGTTGGATAGATAACCCATACAGAATAGAGCAGTAGTGGTATTGCTAAGAATGCCCAAGGAACCCAAGGTTTATGGCGCATAGAGTTTGCCTCCAGATTTTATAAAAAACATCATAGTCAATCGGGTGTGTCCGTATTTTAAGGGAATACTATATTAGGTTTAGCTAAACGCTTTGAATATTCTGAATATTTGATGTAGGCGGACATACCTTAGAATTTTTTCCGCTTCGCTACAAAAATATTTTAATAGTAATATATTTTGAGGTATCCTTTAAATTTTGTACGTACCCTAGTCAATCTTGAAAATTACGGTAAGTCTTAAAAAATAGTATAGCTGATTATGGAAAATAAGTTTGTATTAGATAGTTGTATATTGCAAAAAAAGAGGTGGGGGTAAACCCACCTCAATAAAGCTGCATGTTACTAAAGTTTAGTCTTAGTTATCGCTTAGTTATCGAAGATTTTTGAACGTTCGCGCTCGAGCTTGTCTAAAATTCTGTCAATACGATTTGGATTAGCCATGAACTCAACAAAACCGTTCATACCTTCAGCAGCCATTTCTGGTGTTGTATCACGGTCATAGAATTGCATGATTACATCAGCTTTGTTGATGATTTCGTCTAGACCTTTTTGTACGTATGGAGGATACAAGCTTGTATCGATGTCACTACGAGGCACAATACGACCAAGTTCAGAAGCAATAAGTTCTTGAGCTTCTTTACCACCTAAGAAAGCTAAGAATTGTTTAGCTAAATCTTGATCAGCACCTTCAGCAGATGCGAAGAAACCGTCTGTCGGTGCATCTTCACCTACAGGTAGGTCAGGATCGATAATTGGGAAACGGAAGAAA
>CALGZD010000199.1 GCA_937934635.1 uncultured Deinococcales bacterium | reverse complement strand
CGTAGATACGTTGTAATAAACTATAGTTTTTAAAAAAATCCTTCACACATTAGTCTAAGAGTTGAAGATGAGATAAATCTTGAAATGTTGTTGAAGGGGGATTTTTCACAGTATGCTTCCTTTATACTGGTGCTCCTTATTACTTTTTTTATTGCAAAACATTTTCGAAAAATATTGATATGAGTATCTTCTCATGAGAATGTGTTCGGTTTTTTCTCATTCTAACGTTTTTTGAATCCACTCTCTGACAGCCAATAATTTCTTAAAGCAATCCCCCCTAGCCCCCCTTAATAAGTGGGGAATCTTGTGAAAGTCCCCCTTATCAAGGGGGATTTAGGGGGATTTATTGAAGTGCATACCCATCGGACTCAGAATCCGTTAGAGTCAGAATGTTTGATAGGTCTAATAGGTTTGATAGGTTTATCCTAATTGCTTTCGTGCTTCTAGCTATATCTAAAAGATTTTCCCAGGATTAAGCAAGTTATGTGGATCAAGCGCAGCCTTGATGCTTTGCATCATAGTTAGTGCAGCTTGCCCACCACGTTCTGTTTTTAGATATTTCTTTTTCCCAATGCCGATGCCGTGCTCACCTGTGCAAGTGCCTTCAAGCTCTTGAGCTTTTAGAACAATCTTTTCACTAAGTTCTTGTGCTTGTGCCTTGGTTTGTAAATCGTCTGCTTCAAAGTGAATCCCTGCATGGACATTGCCATCGCCTGCATGACCAATAATGCGTGAATCAAATTCGTAGGCATCTATTTGTGCTTGAGCATAAGCAACCAGTTCAGGAAACTTTGAAATTGGTACTGCTACATCAAGCAATACCCAGTGATGACCCGGAAAACGCCTGACATTTTGTTCTCGTAAAGCGTGACGATAAGACCACATTTGTTTTCTGGAATCTCGCCCAAGTCCAGCTTGAAAGCCAGTGTTTCCGATTTCGGTACATATATCTTGGCAGCTTGCCATGCTAGCTTTTACAGCGTCTTCACTACTACCTGAAAATTCAACCATGAGTGAAGGTGCTACTGTAAATGTTGTAGCTCTATCTTCATTGATCCAGCCCATCATGTCTGGGTGCATCAGTTCTAGTGCTGCTGGGTCTAGACCATAAGCTCGAATGTTGTAGACAGCTTGGGCTGCTTGCGGAATGCTTTCAAATGCAATGACTGCTGTGCTGTAGTGCTCTGGAATAGGTACAAGCTTCAGCGTAGCTTCTGTGATGATTGCTAGTGTGCCTTCTGAGCCTACTAAAAGTCTGGTGAGGTCATAACCCGCGGATTGTTTTACTGAACGAGAACCAGTGTTTACGATTGTGCCATCTGCCAGAACACAGGTGAGCGCCAGAACATTGTCTTTGGTTGCGCCGTATTTAACTGTTCGGATGCCTGCTGCATTGTTAGCAATCATGCCACCGATGCTGGCGTTAGCACCGGGGTCTGGGGCGAACATCAGACCATGTCTGCCAAGTGCAGCTTCTAACTCTTTGCGTAAGATGCCAGGTTGTACTGTTACTTGAAAATCTTCGGCATGTAGCGCAGCTATTTGATTCATGTTTTCAAAGTTGATGATGATGCCACCCTGCACAGGAATGCTGTGACCTTCAAGACTTGTGCCAGCACCCCAAGCGGTCATAGGAATTTTATGTTTTGATGCAAGTTTAGCAATGTTGCTTACGTCTTGGGTTGATTCTGGGTAGACAACGACATCTGGTAAAACTGCTGGATGGGTTGATTCGTCTTGGGAGTATTGTTGACGTACTGCTTCAGATGCAATTACTCTTGAATCATCAAGTACAGTTATGAGTTCTTGCAGGATGACCTTATTCATAGGTTTTATTGTACAAAATTGTGAGGCGGTCATTGGTTGTGGTGGCGTGGGCTTGAGCGCACTGCTCGGTGCAAAACTAGCAGGATGTTATCCACTGATAGCTGTGGATATTGTGGAAAGTAAGCTAGACTTTGCTAAAGAGCTTGGCGCAAGCCATGTAGTGAATGCCTTAGATGAAGATGCTGTTCAGCAGGTCAGAAACATAACTGGTAGCGGAGCTGACTATGTTTTTGACAGTGTCGGTGCAGAAGCAACCATTGCCCAAGTTGTACAGATGACTGCTATGAATTCAGCAACAGTTGTTACAGGTATGCACGACATCACCAAAGAAATTAGCTTTCCAATTGGTCCAGTCATTTTTCAAAATAAGCAATTGCTAGGTTCTTTTGCAGGTTCAAATCAACCACGCATGGACATACCAAAAATTTTAGATTTGTACAGTGCAGGTAAACTTGCTATCGAAAAGTTAATTACTAAAGCCTATAGCTTGGATGAAGTAATACCGAAGTGAATCATAAATGTCATAATCCCAGTCAATACACAAGGTTTTCAAGCCTTTATCCTTCGGTTATTTCGCAATCTTTGCGACTATATCTTTATGACATTCATCTTTCAGTTTAGTATAAGTCAGGCTTTTATTGATTTAGAGGAAGGTAAGTTAGCAAGAGGTGTGATTTATTTTGACTAGTAGGTAGCACCAAAGATGTAACAGCAATGAGCTTATGGATGACCTCTGAATGACAATCTAAAGCATGATAATCTAA
>CALGZD010000198.1 GCA_937934635.1 uncultured Deinococcales bacterium | reverse complement strand
TCGTCGTTGCAGTAGAGTTGGTTGTTTTGCTTATCTAGAACAATTAAAGATGTGTCGTCGACGCTTGTTATGCTTAGGCGTAGTTGGGGGAGAGCTTGGGTTAGCTCGAGCACATGGTTGGCCTCAGCCCCAATATAGCCACGGCAAGCTTCACCAAAACGCTCAGAACCTATAAATTCGCCACCAGCATGGTCTTGTAATCTGTAAGGGTCAGGTTTGAAGTCGTTAGCTAGGCTGAGAAAGCGAAGGGCAGCTTGACTGACAGCGAAGTCGCTACGATTACTTTTGTATTCCGTTAAGTAGAGTAAGTAGGGAGCTTGCACATTTTTATCGTAACTACCGATATAAACGTTGTAGCGTCCTGCTGACCAGTTTTCTGCTCGGACTTCTGGGTTGATGCCTTGTGTGTCATCATTGCACCAGATTTGGTCAGAATTTTCTTTGGTCACAATTAAGGTAGTGTCGTAATCGCTTTGGATATGAAGCCTAAAAAAATCAAAAGATGTTAAAAGCTCTACCGTATGGTCAGGGACTGGGCTGATGAATCCACGGCAATTGTTGCCGTAGCGTCTTGCTGCGTTCACAGGTCCACCAGAAACATGGCTTAAAACGTAGGGGTCTGGCAAAAAAGTTGGCGTAAGTGATACACCTCTGCCATCTTGTGCATAGCTAGCAGGCGAAATCATCAGTCCCAATAAAAACGAGCTGAGTAGGCTGATGCAAAGCTTGTCGAAAGGTTTAAACTTGAAGAGAATCACTGAACCAAATTTCCAGATCTAATAGCCAAATAAATGAGCTTAGATTCAACATATATACCTTATCTTAGAGCAATGCTGTGATACTTAGATGTAAGAAACTTGGTGTAAAAAAAACTGGTGTTAAAAACTGGTGTAAAAAAAACTGGTGTAAAAAAACGGTGCGAAAAAACTGGTGTAAAAAATTTGGATGTCTTTACAACTTGTAAAGACATCCAAACGTTAGTGTTGAAAGATGCGTTGTGTTTCTTAAAAACGAGACGGTGTACCAGATTTTGTGTATTCGCTATTTTTTGATTGAATCCGCTAATCCACAGGAAATCAGAAACCTTCACATTTAGCGTCTAGCAGCACCTAGCAAATCACCACTATTAGCATCACGAATCCAGATAACAGGCAGGTCTGGTCGTAAAATACGCACAATCGCCCACGGATTATAGATAGTGTCTGACGTTGTAGTTGTATTTTGTAGTAGAGGTTGTGGTTCTGTATTTTCAACAAGAACAACATCTATATAAAGTTCACCAGATTCTTCGATGGCATCAACGATATCTAAGCTGTAGTTGGTATCTGGACGACTGCTTAAGAATATGCCTAGGATGGTTTCTCGCCCCAAGTTGAGATTTGGCTGGGTAGGTGGATTGAGCATTTTTGCATGGGCGACGTTCCAGATGCTTGTATAGTCAGCATCATTGGTTGCAATTTCATAGCTATTGAAGTTGCGGTCAATAGCTTCAGTCTGACCTGAAGCTAAAATTTCTAGCTGCACTCGTTTAACGGCTGTTGAGACAAGTGCTTCATCTAATGGAATACCTCTTTGTATGTAGACCTCAGTTTCACGGTAGTTTTCGAAGCCTATTGCTCTTTCAGCTTTAGTTTCTGCATTATTTGTGGGTAGCAGACCAATGACCAACGAGTCACCAAGACTTTCATAGTAACTACTTAGTGCTTGTGCTTCGCTATTGGTTAACTGTCCAAAGCCTTGAAGCTTTTCAAAACGTCTTTTTGGCGTAAGTACAGCATCAACGTTGTCAGTAACATCTGAGGTTAAGGTGAACCAGAAAAAACCGTCGTAGTAGATAACTTCGTTTAGGGTTTCGTTGGCTTTAAAGTTTATGTCACTGGTAAAGCGAGAACGGTTTGCAGTGAATGAGGCAGGACGCTGTTGTAGGGCAGTTTCTAGAAAAGGAAAGTTGTTGACATAGAGCGCTTCTGGGAAAGAAAGCTGCGGGACTTCAGTTGCTTCACTTGTGAGGCTCGAGCTCAGCGTTAGCAGTTGCCCACCCACTTCAACATTGCGAGGCTCTCCATAAAAGACAGAGTAGCGTACACCACCAGCGGCATCATAAAAGTAGATGTTATGCAAATCTAGTGGCGTGTTATTCGCTTGCTGAGGTAAACAGCCTAATAACATAAAACTGAGGAGGAGTAGACCTAGAATGCTTTTGAAAGTAGATTGGTAGGGGATTGAAGATTGAAGCATAAGAACTAGTGGAAACCTTTCGAAGTTAGTACGGTATAAAGTTAGTACTATTTTGAGCAGATTATTTATTTTGAGCAGGTTATTTCAGGGAGAAGCACTTTTTTATGAGAGGTACTTCTTCATTAAATTGCCTTTGTTAGTCGAATTATGACATTTTTTTATTAGTTAAGTATTGCTAAAACTACCATTTTGCGCTAAAAGCCATGTGTATAAAGTGAGTTTTAGTTAGGAGAATGTAGTGATTGCGTTAGGAACTGTGCTTAAAAGCTTGACAATAAACTTACAAATTCTCTCAAAAACGGTCTCAAACTAACAGTCAGTCCTAATCTGAACTTGTTACATTAAGGTATATGTTATTTCGTAATGTTAAACGACCATTCTTTTTTGTATTAGGATTACTGCTACTCGCAGTCATAGCTTTATCGCTTATAGCTTTATCACCTTGGGGTTTCAAACAAAGACAATCTGCAAGTCTTTCTGCAAATCTTTTGAATGTGACACCAACCTACAAGTTAGCGAGTCAAATCCGTTTTGACGTAATCGTGCTAGGTAGTGAGCCTGAAGGTGTCAGTGCTGCTGTTGCTGCTGCCGAGACAGGTGCATCAGTTCTCTTGCTTAGCGAAGAGCCAAGAGTTGGTGGGCTTTTTGTGATGGGACAGATGAATTCGCTTGATTTGCGAACTGAACCAGAAGTCATGCAGCGGGGTATTTTTGAACGTTGGTGGAACTTGGTTGGTCGAGGCAGCTCTTTTGATGTCAACCGAGCTGAAGCTGCCTTTCAAACCTTGCTCAATGAAGCAGGGGTTGTGGTTGGGCTAAATGGTGAGATAACACCTGTGCTCAATGCACAGGGCACGGGCATTGAATCTGTGATTTTTTCTCAACCTGATTTTGGACAGGAAAATGAGCTTTTTGCAGCGCAATACATCGACGCAACTGCGGAGGCAGATGTTGCTGCTGATGTTGGTGTGCCTTTTAGCATGGGCTTTTCGTCTATGGGCTTAGATGCTCGTATGGTCGATACACTTGTTTTTCGAATAGACAACATAGACTGGCAAGCCTTGCGACGTGGTATTAATCAACGTGGCACAAGCTACGCTGAAGTCAATGACCGTGTAGCGTGGGGGCACTTTGCAGAAAACGGACAGAGTTTAATTAAGCGCTATCAGGCACAAGAAGATGGCATCCGCTTGCGTGGCTTGAATCTTGGTTTGCAAGATGATGGCACAGTGCTAGTTAATGCTCTGCTGATACATGATATTGACCCTTTTGACCCAGCCAGTAGGGAAGAGGGCAAGGCTCGAGCCACCCGTGAAGCCGTCCGAATCATCGACTTTCTTAAAGCAGAGGGTGTACCAGGGTTTAACGCAGCAAGTTTTGGTGGTGTAGCCCAGAGTCTTTATATCCGTGAAACCAGACACATGGAAACGCTCTGTAAACTCACTGTTGATGATGTACTTGGCAATAAAGTTACCAGCAATGACATCGCAGCAGGAGGCTATCCTCTTGATGTGCAAGTGTTGACGCGTAATGACACAGG
>CALGZD010000197.1 GCA_937934635.1 uncultured Deinococcales bacterium | reverse complement strand
AACGTGTTTGAATTTGTCGATCTAAAGTCAAGAGTTTTCTTGAGAGGGTTGCCGCATTCGCTTGGAAGTCTGAAGCAAGTTCTGGCTTAGTAGCTGCTAACGCTTCAGTGATTAAACTGACTGCTTGTGACATCAGTGTGGGGTTTAACCAAATATGTGGATTACCTAAATCTTGACTACTATATACATCTAGGTCAGGACTGTGATTATAACCTTCATGATTATGACCTTCGTGCTCTGCAATTGGGTCGAAGTCTAACGCTTGCATGATATCAAGTATGATAGCTTCACTCCGACTGGCTTTCACAATGTCATAGACCCATGCATCCAAAACACCATTGATAATTATCAAATCTGCTTTTGCAACAGTGCGGATTTGACTAGGTTTTGGTTCAAAGCTATGAGGTGATGTGCCAATAGCTAGTAGACGGTGTACATCAGCTTCTGGTGCGATTTGCTGTGTAAGGCTGTAGTAGGGCTGAATACTTGTAACAACAGTTTGTGCCAAGCTTTGTTGCTGGAAAAAAGTTGCACATATGAAAAGCAATAAAGCACAATGAGATTTTAGAGATAAATATTTAGCCATATAATTCTGTTATTTATTTATTCAGTATCGTCATACCACTGAATATGTTCAATGTTAGTTGCTATTGGACCATCTAAGGTAATGGCTACAGCATTGACATTTGCCTCACCCTCAGCAGGTTTAAAGCGGCGAGGCTGTTTGTTTATAAAGCGCTCGAGCACAGCCTCATAGTCCATGCCAATGGCTGAATCACTTACCCCTGTCATGCCGACATCAGTGATGTAGGCAGTACCCCCATCAATTCGTGCATCAGCAGTGGGGATGTGTGTATGTGTACCGAGCACTGCACTCACCTGACCACGTAAGTAGTAGGAAAATACTTTTTTCTCGCTGGTGGCTTCTGCATGAAAGTCTAGTATTAAGGGAATATCCTTTGGGTGTTCTTCTAAAATAGTGTCTATGGCACTAAAAGGGCAGTCATAGTAATCCATGTAAACCCGGCCTAACATGTTGGATACTGCAATTTTGTTTCCCGATTTGCTAGTGAATTGGTAATAGCCAAAACCAGGAGAACCTTTTGGCAAATTGTATGGGCGAATGAGCGTTGGGCTTTCCTCTACAATTTCAAGTGCTTCACGGTTATCCCAAGCATGATTGCCAAGCGTGATGACATCTATACCCATATTTTTTAACTCTTTAAAGTGTTTACGGGTAATGCCTTTTCCACCAGCAACATTTTCACCATTAGCAATGATGAAATCATAGTCATGGCGATACTCGTTTAGAAATGCCTTGGTAATTTTTAGTCCTGCGTTGGCAAATATATCGCCAATAAATAGGATGTTCACACTAGGTTACCTTAATCATCTAACTAAAATCATCTAACTAATTTGAAAGTCACGACTTACTATCTATGTTGTCACGCCAATATTGTTCATCCCAACCAATGCTGAGTGTATTACCATCTTTTAACAGAGGCTGTTGCATCAGTTTAGGATTTGCCAAAAGTTTTTCAAGCAATTCATCATCGCTTACTCGCATGTATTCTAAGCCTGATTTTTCATAGGCTTTTGAGTCTTTATCTATGAGTGCATCGATGCCAAAACGATTTACAAAGGTTTTGAGCTGACCTATTGAAATTTTGCCACTCAGATCAAAGAATTGTGCTTCCATGCGTCTTTCTTTAAAAAAGCGCTGAGCTTTTTTACTATCGTTTGATTTATGTGTTCCAAAAATTTGGACTGGCATTGAATTAATTAACCTTAGCTATCGATTTATATTCGATACTTGATGCTTTTAGACTTGATGTTCATAGGCAATATAAATATATATGTCTAATTGCGTTAAGCCTTTAGTTTGTATAGCTTAACGGTAACATGAAGAGATTTGCAACAGTGATATATAGTCACAATACTGTGTGTTGGCTCTGATTATGTGATCTGTAGACAACACAGGCATGTCTTATTTAGTCACAATACTGTGTGTTGGTTCTGATTAGGTAATACTACTAGGTAATACCGCCATCTGCTGGTGGCCAGAGTGCCATCATTTGTCTAAGGGTGATAATTTGCCCGTAGTGATGAGCGTTGTGCAGAATGACGGAGTAGAGCATTGTCATGCCAACATTGCGTTTATCGTGTCCACCGCCTACAGTTTTGCCCATGCTAAAAGGACGTTTGAGTAATTCTGAATCATGACAAAGTGTTTTGATTTTTTCTTGGGTAGTAAAGAAGTTATCTTTTAAATTTTGCCACTCGTCTTCTTTAACAGGAAAGAAGGTACCACTGAGGCTATCGGGGTAGGGCTCGAGCTCACCCTCAACCCCTTTCATAAACCAGGTTTGCCAATAGTCCAAGTGAGAGACAATATTAGCAATGGTGTGTGGCGAAGCTTCAACCGTAGCCACGGCATCACTAGCTTGTAAATCACCTAGCAGACTTGGAGGATTGGTGAAAGCTTTTCCTCCCTCAAGCATGAAAACTAAAAAGTCAGCTTCTAAACTAACTACCGTTTGTGTGTTTGTTTCAGACATGATAGTACCTCGTATGAATTTTGTTATAACTTACAACAGTTTCAGCACGACTTAAAAGGTTTAGAACTTGAAAGGTTTGGAGCTTGAAAGGTTTAGGACTTAAAAGATTAGACTTAGCAAAGATTGAAGCTTATTGAAAACAATTATTAGCAAAGGTCTGCCATTGTTCCGATGTAACCACACTGACATGGGCATCTTTATCAATCTGAAGTTGAAAACGGTCTAATTGCACAGGTAGACATAAGTTCGTTAGACGTAAAACAATTAGGTTGAAGTCACTGTTGTTTTGTAAGTAACTTCCTGTTTCTATGGAGCTAGTATCCCATGTGTAGCCGTAAGCACTTGTTAAAAGTGCAGCTTCTGAAATGTTATCAATGCTGCCTAAAAAGTCCGTAATGGATTGGGCAGTGTTTACAATGCTTATAGTGTCATTATGAATCGCAACTATATATTTGTAACAAATATTTTCTTGCCCTTGGCAACCAATGTTAAAGCCTTTATTGGCTGTTGCTGTATTTAAGGCTTCAAGAGCAGTACTACTTAGTTGTAATTTTGTCTTTGACCCACCTGATCCCAAGACTACACTTGCCTTTCCACTTTCTGCTTGACGCAGTTCCCAATAGTCATAGGCTTGGCTAGGTTGAAGAGATGTGAGGTCAATGTTGCTAACAGTTGGTAAGAGGCTAAAGCTACTAAAGTCGAGGCTTTGTAGTGAACTACTACAACCATTGAAGATTAAGCAGCTAAGTAGAATAGATACTAATTTGTAGATAGGTTTATAGCTGAGTAAGTTTGATTTTTGCATAAAGTGAAATTAAAGTTCTATAAAGCTTTTGTCTGAAAAACATAGTCTTTCGACACCAGTATCAGTGACAACTGTGAGGTCTTCAATACGAACCCCTGCATCTCCAGGGATGTAAATACCAGGTTCTATGGTGACGGTCATGTTGGGCTCGAGCACAAGCTCTGGTTGCCTCGGCGATAAGTTTGGGGCTTCATGAATTTCCAAACCTACACCATGCCCCAACCCGTGAGGGAAATAATCACCGTAGCCAGCCTCAGCGATATAATTTCTTGCCACGGCGTCAACATCAACCCCTTTTTTATGTGGTCCTGCTGCTGCTAAGGCAGCTTCTTCAGCAGCGAGTACCGTATCGTA
Organism: uncultured Deinococcales bacterium; assembly: GCA_937934635.1. The sequence goes on along the minus strand of CALGZD010000197.1, from coordinate 2,348 downwards.
AATAGCTCGGTGTGCTTCACTCACTTTGCCCATGCCAAAAGTTCGGGTCATGTCTGAGTGATAGCCATCAATTACACAGCCAAAATCTAAAGTTACAAGTTCGCCACTCTGGATTTCTTTTTGTGAGGCTACACCGTGGGGCATGGCACTACGTGAACCACTTGCCACGATGATTTCGAAACTGACAGATTCAGCGCCTTGAGTACGCATATAGCGTTCTAATTCCAAAGCTACTTCAACTTCTTTCATGCCCACTTTGATGTACTCCAAGATGTGTGTAAAAGCCTCATCGCCAAGTTTGGCTGCCTCACGCATTTTTGCAAGCTCTGCTTCAGTTTTGTAAAGACGAATTTGTTCGATAACAGAGCTGCAGCCTTTAGGCTCTGCAAGCTTGTACTCTACAAATTTTGATTTAAGCAGCTCGACATCTGCATAACTCATGGCATCAGACTCAAAAGATAAAGGATATCCTCCCAAATGATTGTTGACCATCAACTTTATCCAGTCACGATCCATGTCGATAGCAACATCTATCGAAGCCTCTTCTTTAGCTTGAGCAATATAGCGACCATCTGTGATTAAAACAGCACTGTCTTGTGTCAGTAGAACTTTTGCGTCCTCAGGGGTGCTGAAGTTTGAAAGGTAGCGAACATTAGCAGCTTTGGTTACAAGCAATGCTTCGATGTTTTCCTTTGCCAATGTGCTACGAATGTTTGTAAGGGTATCCATAATGTCTCCTGTAATGGTTTAGCTTATCATTAAGAAGCGTTATTTTTAAGGCGTCATTCTTTGCTTTAGAACACATTAGAAAAAATGCCACCCTGTGGAAAGATGGCATCTTACTTCCCCCTTTGAAAAAGGGGGACTGAGGGGGATTCATGTTTAGTACTTAAACAATAGTAAGCTCAAAACCTACGACTTCGCAGCTTCAACCAGTGCAATCATAGACTCCACCGAAAGGCTGGCACTACCAACTAAGCCACCATTGATATCAGGCTGAGCAATAAGCTCTGCGGCATTGGCTGCTTTCATACTTCCACCATATAAAATGTGCATGGCATCTGCAATGTCAGGATAAAGTGCTTGCAGTTCAGCACGAATAGCACCACACATTTCTTGTGCATCCTCTGCTGTTGCAGTTTTGCCTGTACCGATAGCCCAGACAGGTTCGTAGGCAACAACAAGTTCTGAAGCAGTATTTAAACTAATATCTTTAAGACCACCACGCAATTGTGAAATGGTTACATCTTTTGCCTTACCAGCTTCACGTTCTTCAAGGGTTTCACCGACACACAAAATAGGTACAAGTTTATCTTCTAGACAAGCAGCTACCTTTGAGCGAACTAATTCATCAGATTCTTTGTGATAGGCTCTGCGCTCAGAGTGTCCTACGATGACATAATCCACGCCAACGTCTACCAACATATCTGTACTAACTTCGCCAGTATAGGCGCCTTGTCTATTGACGCTAACATCTTGTGCGCCAAGACTAATGGGGCTTGGTCCAAAAGCTTCATTGAGTGGCACAAGATGCGTTGCAGGAGCGCAGATTGCAATCATGACTTGTTCATTGATATTGCTATCCAAATTATCTATACAGTCACTTGCCCACTGTGCAGCTTCGCTAGGTAGTTTGTGCATTTTCCAGTTTGCAGCGATAAAAGGTTTGATACTCATGGCATGAGAATATCGTGTTGATGTTGGGATAGAAAAGTGCTTTGTAAAAAGCAAATAATTGTACTTACTTTGGTATAAAGCTTGCTGTTTGTTTGGATCAGGATTGAATGCTTTAGGTATAGTTTATTTACCCTGCAAAATTCTAATTTGACTAAACCACTATTAGGAACTGTTCACCGTATTGCGTTAGCAGTACATAATCTTGAAGAATCTGTTGCCTATTACCAAAGCGTTCTTGAGTTAAGTTTAACCGAATCTTTTTGTGTCGCAAGAAGACTATGGGCACGTCCTAAATTAAAACTATATTGCGATAAGCTTTAACGTTTTACTAAAGACCAGTCCCAAAGTAGATGCAGAGTAATCAACTTAAATCTATTTTTAGGAAGTGCGGACTTGTTTTGGGATAGCTCCATGATTATCACAACAGCTGTAGGATGGGCTATACCCATCTTTATAGAAAATTATAGAAAAAATTGGTAACTATCAATATAACAAAAGTATAATTTATATTATAGATTGTGTCTGTAGTGTACTTCTGATAAAGCACTTAACTGTTCCGCAGCCCGCTCAGCCGTAATATCCCTCTGTGACTCAGCCAGCATCTCATAACCCACCATAAACTTCTTGACTGTTGCAGAACGCAGTAGAGGAGGGAAGATGTGTGCATGAAG